>CAKMOM010000093.1:0-5340 GCA_927910965.1 uncultured Streptococcus sp. | reverse complement strand
AAAGAGTTTGACATCCGTGCTCATTAGGAATTCATGCAAAAAAGTAAAAAAAAGTTTAAAAAAAGGTGTTGCAAAGTTTAAAAAGTCGGTATAATATGTAAGAGTTGAAAATAACAACTCTGGTCCGTTGGTCAAGGGGTTAAGACACCGCCTTTTCACGGCGGTAACACGGGTTCGAATCCCGTACGGACTATCGGTATGTTGTGGTGTGAAACACTGGATTGAAAAAAAATTTAAAAAAAAGTTTCAAAAAAGTAGTTTGACAAGCGAAAGCAACTGTGATTATACTAATATAGTTGTCACTTGAGAGAAGCGAGTGACAAAGACCTTTGAAAAACTGAACAAGACGAACCAATGTGGCAGGCACATAACAACAATTGTTGTAGTACTGAACAAATGAAAAAAACAATAAATCTGTCAGTGACAGAAATGAGTGAGAACTCAAACTTTTAATGAGAGTTTGATCCTGGCTCAGGACGAACGCTGGCGGCGTGCCTAATACATGCAAGTAGAACGCTGAAGGAGGAGCTTGCTTCTCTGGATGAGTTGCGAACGGGTGAGTAACGCGTAGGTAACCTGCCTGGTAGCGGGGGATAACTATTGGAAACGATAGCTAATACCGCATAATAGTAGATGTTGCATGACATTTGCTTAAAAGATGCAATTGCATCACTACCAGATGGACCTGCGTTGTATTAGCTAGTTGGTGGGGTAACGGCTCACCAAGGCGACGATACATAGCCGACCTGAGAGGGTGATCGGCCACACTGGGACTGAGACACGGCCCAGACTCCTACGGGAGGCAGCAGTAGGGAATCTTCGGCAATGGACGAAAGTCTGACCGAGCAACGCCGCGTGAGTGAAGAAGGTTTTCGGATCGTAAAGCTCTGTTGTAAGAGAAGAACGAGTGTGAGAGTGGAAAGTTCACACTGTGACGGTATCTTACCAGAAAGGGACGGCTAACTACGTGCCAGCAGCCGCGGTAATACGTAGGTCCCGAGCGTTGTCCGGATTTATTGGGCGTAAAGCGAGCGCAGGCGGTTAGATAAGTCTGAAGTTAAAGGCTGTGGCTTAACCATAGTACGCTTTGGAAACTGTTTAACTTGAGTGCAAGAGGGGAGAGTGGAATTCCATGTGTAGCGGTGAAATGCGTAGATATATGGAGGAACACCGGTGGCGAAAGCGGCTCTCTGGCTTGTAACTGACGCTGAGGCTCGAAAGCGTGGGGAGCAAACAGGATTAGATACCCTGGTAGTCCACGCCGTAAACGATGAGTGCTAGGTGTTAGACCCTTTCCGGGGTTTAGTGCCGCAGCTAACGCATTAAGCACTCCGCCTGGGGAGTACGACCGCAAGGTTGAAACTCAAAGGAATTGACGGGGGGCCCGCACAAGCGGTGGAGCATGTGGTTTAATTCGAAGCAACGCGAAGAACCTTACCAGGTCTTGACATCCCTCTGACCGCTCTAGAGATAGAGTTTTCCTTCGGGACAGAGGTGACAGGTGGTGCATGGTTGTCGTCAGCTCGTGTCGTGAGATGTTGGGTTAAGTCCCGCAACGAGCGCAACCCCTATTGTTAGTTGCCATCATTCAGTTGGGCACTCTAGCGAGACTGCCGGTAATAAACCGGAGGAAGGTGGGGATGACGTCAAATCATCATGCCCCTTATGACCTGGGCTACACACGTGCTACAATGGCTGGTACAACGAGTCGCAAGCCGGTGACGGCAAGCTAATCTCTTAAAGCCAGTCTCAGTTCGGATTGTAGGCTGCAACTCGCCTACATGAAGTCGGAATCGCTAGTAATCGCGGATCAGCACGCCGCGGTGAATACGTTCCCGGGCCTTGTACACACCGCCCGTCACACCACGAGAGTTTGTAACACCCGAAGTCGGTGAGGTAACCGTAAGGAGCCAGCCGCCTAAGGTGGGATAGATGATTGGGGTGAAGTCGTAACAAGGTAGCCGTATCGGAAGGTGCGGCTGGATCACCTCCTTTCTAAGGATAAGGAACTGCGCATTGGTCTTGTTTAGTCTTGAGAGGTCTTGTGGGGCCTTAGCTCAGCTGGGAGAGCGCCTGCTTTGCACGCAGGAGGTCAGCGGTTCGATCCCGCTAGGCTCCATTGGTGAGAGATCACCAAGTAATGCACATTGAAAATTGAATATCTATATCAAATAGTAACAAGAAAATAAACCGAAAACGCTGTAGTATTAATAAGAGTTTATGACTGAAAGGTCAGAAAATAAGGTTAAGTTAATAAGGGCGCACGGTGGATGCCTTGGCACTAGGAGCCGAAGAAGGACGTGACAAACGACGATATGCCTTGGGTAGCTGTAAGTAAGCGATGATCCAGGGATTTCCGAATGGGGGAACCCAACAGGTACTACCTGTTACCCGCATCTGTTAAGGATGTGAGGAGGAAGACGCAGTGAACTGAAACATCTAAGTAGCTGCAGGAAGAGAAAGCAAAAGCGATTGCCTTAGTAGCGGCGAGCGAAACGGCAGGAGGGCAAACCGAAGAGTTTACTCTTCGGGGTTGTAGGACTGCAATGTGGACTCAAAGATTATAGAAGAATGATTTGGGAAGATCAGCCAAAGAGAGTAATAGCCTCGTATTTAAAATAGTCTTTGTACCTAGCAGTATCCTGAGTACGGCGGGACACGTGAAATCCCGTCGGAATCTGGGAGGACCATCTCCCAACCCTAAATACTCCCTAGTGACCGATAGTGAACCAGTACCGTGAGGGAAAGGTGAAAAGCACCCCGGGAGGGGAGTGAAATAGAACCTGAAACCGTGTGCCTACAACAAGTTCGAGCCCGTTAATGGGTGAGAGCGTGCCTTTTGTAGAATGAACCGGCGAGTTACGTTATGATGCGAGGTTAAGTTGAAGAGACGGAGCCGTAGGGAAACCGAGTCTGAATAGGGCGGATTAGTATCATGACGTAGACCCGAAACCATGTGACCTACCCATGAGCAGGTTGAAGGTGCGGTAAGACGCACTGGAGGACCGAACCAGGGCACGTTGAAAAGTGCTTGGATGACTTGTGGGTAGCGGAGAAATTCCAAACGAACTTGGAGATAGCTGGTTCTCTCCGAAATAGCTTTAGGGCTAGCGTCGACATTAGAGATTCTTGGAGGTAGAGCACTGTTTGGGTGAGGGGTCCATCCCGGATTACCAATCTCAGATAAACTCCGAATGCCAATGAATTATGGTCGGCAGTCAGACTGCGAGTGCTAAGATCCGTAGTCGAAAGGGAAACAGCCCAGACCACCAGCTAAGGTCCCAAAATAATTGTTAAGTGGAAAAGGATGTGGGGTTGCACAGACAACTAGGATGTTAGCTTAGAAGCAGCTATTCATTCAAAGAGTGCGTAATAGCTCACTAGTCGAGTGACCCTGCGCCGAAAATGTACCGGGGCTAAAACAATTTACCGAAGCTGTGGATACCTTTATAGGTATGGTAGGAGAGCGTTCTATGTGTGAAGAAGGTGTACCGTGAGGAGCGCTGGAACGCATAGAAGTGAGAATGCCGGTATGAGTAGCGAAAGACAGGTGAGAATCCTGTCCACCGTAAGACTAAGGTTTCCAGGGGAAGGCTCGTCCGCCCTGGGTTAGTCGGGACCTAAGGAGAGACCGAAAGGTGTATCCGATGGACAACAGGTTGATATTCCTGTACTAGAGTATGTAGTGATGGAGGGACGCAGTAGGCTAACTAAAGCAGACGATTGGAAGTGTCTGTCTAAGCAGTGAGGTGTGAACTGAGTCAAATGCTTAGTTCTATAACATTGAGCTGTGATGGGGAGCGAAGTTTAGTAGCGAAGTTAGTGACGTCACACTGCCAAGAAAAGCTTCTAGCGTTTAAACATACTCTACCCGTACCGCAAACCGACACAGGTAGTCGAGGCGAGTAGCCTCAGGTGAGCGAGAGAACTCTCGTTAAGGAACTCGGCAAAATGACCCCGTAACTTCGGGAGAAGGGGTGCTGATTTAGGTCAGCCGCAGTGAATAGGCCCAAGCAACTGTTTATCAAAAACACAGCTCTCTGCTAAATCGTAAGATGATGTATAGGGGGTGACGCCTGCCCGGTGCTGGAAGGTTAAGAGGAGTGCTTAGCGTAAGCGAAGGTATGAATTGAAGCCCCAGTAAACGGCGGCCGTAACTATAACGGTCCTAAGGTAGCGAAATTCCTTGTCGGGTAAGTTCCGACCCGCACGAAAGGCGTAATGATTTGGGCACTGTCTCAACGAGAGACTCGGTGAAATTTTAGTACCTGTGAAGATGCAGGTTACCCGCGACAGGACGGAAAGACCCCATGGAGCTTTACTGCAGTTTGATATTGAGTGTCTGTACCACATGTACAGGATAGGTAGGAGTCTAAGAGATCGGGACGCCAGTTTCGAAGGAGACGTTGTTGGGATACTACCCTTGTGTTATGGCCACTCTAACCCGGATAGGTGATCCCTATCGGAGACAGTGTCTGACGGGCAGTTTGACTGGGGCGGTCGCCTCCTAAAAGGTAACGGAGGCGCCCAAAGGTTCCCTCAGAATGGTTGGAAATCATTCGCAGAGTGTAAAGGTATAAGGGAGCTTGACTGCGAGAGCTACAACTCGAGCAGGGACGAAAGTCGGGCTTAGTGATCCGGTGGTTCCGTATGGAAGGGCCATCGCTCAACGGATAAAAGCTACCCTGGGGATAACAGGCTTATCTCCCCCAAGAGTTCACATCGACGGGGAGGTTTGGCACCTCGATGTCGGCTCGTCGCATCCTGGGGCTGTAGTCGGTCCCAAGGGTTGGGCTGTTCGCCCATTAAAGCGGCACGCGAGCTGGGTTCAGAACGTCGTGAGACAGTTCGGTCCCTATCCGTCGCGGGCGTAGGAAATTTGAGAGGATCTGCTCCTAGTACGAGAGGACCAGAGTGGACTTACCGCTGGTGTACCAGTTGTCTTGCCAAAGGCATCGCTGGGTAGCTATGTAGGGAAGGGATAAACGCTGAAAGCATCTAAGTGTGAAACCCACCTCAAGATGAGATTTCCCATGATTTTATATCAGTAAGAGCCCTGAGAGATGATCAGGTAGATAGGTTAGAAGTGGAAGTGTGGCGACACATGTAGCGGACTAATACTAATAGCTCGAGGACTTATCCAAAGTAACTGAGAATACGAAAGCGAACGGTTTTCTTGGTTTGAATAGATATTCAATTTTGAGTAGGTATTACTCAGAGTTAAGTGACGATAGCCTAGGAGATACACCTGTACCCATGCCGAACACAGAAGTTAAGCCCTAGAACGCCGGAAGTAGTTGGGGGTTGCCCCCTGTGAGATATGGAAGTCGCTTAGCTCTA
>CAKMOM010000092.1:0-5636 GCA_927910965.1 uncultured Streptococcus sp. | reverse complement strand
ATTCATAAGTAGTAAATTAGTAGTAAATTGAGTGGTTTTGACCTTGATAAAGTGTGATAAGTCCAGTTTTTATGCGGATAACTAGATTTTTATGCTATTTTTCAAATAAAAAAGATGACTTACTGAACCTGTAAGCCACCTAATCAGTCGGTTTATTCTGGTGTCTGCCACCGCTTGGCCCGTACGTCCAAGATTGCTATCGGATTTTGTTCTGGTGTCCGCCACCGCTTGGCCCTTATGTCCAAGATTACTATCAGATTGACCATGAGCCGACCACTCATTTATAGACATATTGTATCTTTAAATAGCTACAATTTCAAGTGTAAACTCTTCTATTTGGTCGTATAAGCAAAACTGATGGCACTATCTGCTTGAGAGATTTTTCTAAAGGTATAGTTAGGATTGCCACCATAGTTGGTTTCAGACACAAGGAAAGAACCATCATCATAGACCTTCTCTACAAAAGCCACATGACCATAGCTGGCTGGTGTACCATGTGTACCTCCTACAAAAGAAACAATAGCACCTGCTCTTGGTGTAGAGCCCGTTTCCCCACCAAGACTTGAAGCTGTCGCAACCCAGTCTTGACCATTTCCCATGGTATTAATGATTGAAATCTTTTCTCCATTTCTACCTTTTAATTTTAAGCCTAACTGGTTCATACGAGCCGCAACACCCCATGTACATTGTCCATAAGCATAGGCCATACCATCTCCACCACCAGGAACAGAATGATCATACAAGTCCCCACGAACCCCTTCAAGGGATTGTGGATCACTTTTTGCCTGTCCTCCATTTGTTTGACTAAAGCCTTTTTCAATTTGGTAATACCATTCCGTTGCTCTGGTTTGTCTTTCCAGTAGTTTGTCACCAGAATTTCCCTCCCAATAGGTAAGGAAGAGTTGGGCCAGATTGGCTGCACTGCCCGTATTTTTAAAGAAATCCTTTAACCAACTTTGATAGTAAGGACTATCCCCATGAAGCATAAAATCAAGTTGGAGGTCTAAATCATACCACTTCTTATTTTTGCTATGTGCATAATTCAATAAAGCTGTATGACGTGTTGAACCATCTGCAGTATCCGTCCATTGCCCTAACCCCAAACCTCTATGAAGAATATTAGGATAAGCACCACTATAAATGGCTGGACCTCCAATCGCTAACCAGCTTTCATCATCCCATGAGGAATCGGTAGCGCCAACAGGAGGAGATAAATAATCTCCTTCAGCTCGTTTAGGATTAATAGAAGACTCTACCGACCAATTTCCTAAAATTGCCGCAATGGCTTGGGGACTTGCCCCTTGAGATTTCAAAAACTCATAAATATGTTTTGCTCGTTCAAACTCATCCCCACCAAACTGACCAATGGCGGGTAAGATAGTTGTCTGAAGTTGAATGACTTTTGGAAAATAAAATTGCGGATTGACATACACCAATTTTTCTTTCTTGTTCTTATACTTTTGATAGGAAACTTTCAAACCTGTATCGTCTGGTGTCTCACCAATAACATCACCAGTTAAGACCCTTGTCCCCTCAATCGCACGGCCATTATGAATGGAATACAAGGTCAATCGACTCTCATTCTCTCCTTTTCCGTTAGTGAGAATAACATTGTCGCCATCTAGAGATACAACACCATCCATTGGTGAGACAATCGTTTGGTGAGCCTTCGCTTCTAGTAGAATGTACTCCTGAAGGGTAGGTTTTCCGTCTAAATCATAGTATCCATAACGATAAGTCATGGTTAGACTATCTTCGTTGCTTTGTCCCTCAAATGGATTGTCTAATTCCTGCATGGAAGCATACACACCTTCTTCTTTTAATTCCTTTATTTCCTCTTGATCGTCTTTTGATAGTTTATACTTAGGAGTTTCATAAAGGTCTTGCATGGATTTCAAATCATCCCCATCGTTTAAATCATGCCACAAAGTAGATAGATAATCCTTGTAAGTTTCTGAACTAAATAAGTGAACTGGTTTGTGTAACTCATAGTTATGGAATTTAAAGTTCATATACCCCATCACATCATCAACTTTTGTGTAATAGGTAATGCCTTTGTCATTTGTACGAGTATGTTCTGCGTCTTCCCAAGTTAGGTGGGTATAAGCTTTTGTTAATTCAAATTCATCTTGTTGAATCAAACTAGCAGATGAAAAACCTAAAAAGAAGCTCATCATAAGTAAAAGAAGAAAGACTATTCCTCCAACTATCCAGGTTGCAGGATTCCCAGCCGCAAATGTAAAGAAGGAAAAGGCTGCTTTTAGTTTTTGATAGATATTTCGGACACTTGTAAGACCTTGTTTCTTTAATTTTCGATACCGATTTTTAAAGGAACTTGGATTATCTTTCGCTAGTTTCCATCCTTTTCCATCCTTAAAATGATGGTATCGCTCTTTTGTGTTGGTCAGTCTTTTCTTGGTAAAACGACCTGTTGCTTGTCCTGTTTTGACACTAGCTTTTCCAAGATTATAAGAAAGCCGACTGTAGCGTTTCCCTTTTCTAATGGTCTCTTGAAGTGTGCGATAGCCTTCCAAATCTTCATTTTCTGAAGCTAACTCTCCACCTTCACGTCCAAGGACATAAAGAAAAGTTTTGGCTTTCCTACTGACTTTTTTGGACTTATAGGCTTGTTTAGTAAATTTTAGATTCTCTTTTGCGGCCTTGACTTCTTTCTTAGCTTTTAATTCTTCTAAACTCTTCCCTTGAAAGAAAAAATTAGATTTATGTTTCAGTTCCTGACCATAGAGAAATTTTTGATTGGTTATTCTTTCTTTACGACTCTCTTTTCTTTCTTCTTTTGCTTCTACCTTGGCTTCTCTAAATTGCTTCTTGGCTATTTTCAATCGTTTCCTAGCATGAGGCAATCGTCTGTCTCTTAATTCTTTACGATTCAAAAGAGATGGAGGACTATTTTGAAGAATATGATTGTAGTCTTCATTTGCTTGTTTTACTCTCTCCTTTGAAGCTTCTCTCATCTCCTCTAGCTTTCCTTTTATCTCTTTTTTCCATGCTTTTTCATCCAGTACAGCGGAATCTTTTTTCTGTTTCTTCACCTCCTTCTTTCCTTGTTTCAAGAATTTCTTCTCATCTTTTAGGCTTCTTCTAAATGCCTTTCGGGCACGTATGATTTCTCTTTTATCCTTCATTTACCTTCCCCTTAATTAGAAGCCATTTTATCAGGATCTGTACTCATGATATCAAACAATTGTGTACCTTGAGGAATCTTATTTTTAAAGGGAACGACAACTGAACCAGCTTTTATTAGTCCTGCCCCTTTTTCTGGATTGACAAGGTATTTTTCGAGTTCTTTTGACAAGCCTAAGAGTTGAACCAGTTCTTCTCGGTCATTTTTTGCTTGCTTGAGGAGAATCATAAATTCACTATTTGCAATAATCCGTCTACCGTTTGGATCTAACAATAAGGTTTCGACATTTTGGGTTATCCCAGTAGGACTGGCTCCATATTTTCTGACACGACTCCACAATTTAAAGAAGAAGTCACTGGCATATTTATCTAGTAAGAGAAGCTGCATTTCATCAAAATAAATCCAGGTCTTCTTCCCTAATTTTTGGTTCCGAACGACACGATTCCATATCTGATCAAAAACAACCATAAGAGCGATTTGTTTCAGCTCATCTCCTAACTTTTTAACATTATAGATTAAGAAGTTAGATCCTGTCTGAATATTGGTCTTATGAGAAAAAATATCAAGAGAACCTTCGACATACAGTTCCATATCAAGTGCCAAATTCTGCGCTTCTTCTTCTGGTTGTTGACTCAAGACAAAGACCCATTCTTCCAAAGAAGGCTCTTTAAATGACTGATAGGTGAGTCTGGTAACTCGGTCGATAATCGATTTTTCTCTCCCATCCATTTTCCTATCCAATAACTTGCCGATAAAGGATAAAAGAAATTCTGATTTTACCTTTACAGGATCTTCATCCATATTTTCATCAGACAAGTCAAGGACATTGAGATAGGTTTGGGAATCGGGCGCAATATCAATCATTTCTCCACCAAAAGCCCGTCCAATAACACTGTACTCTGCTTCTGGATCCACGATGATAATTTCAGTATTTTCACCAGATTCCTTGATTTTGGTCGTGATAATCTCATGCTTGGTTGCCATCCCTTTCCCAGCTCCAGATGTCCCTAAAATCAGACCAGACGGTGTATTTAATAGGCTGCGATCAATGGTAATAATATTGCTTGAGATTTGATTGATACCGTAATATTTCCCACTACGGTCTTGTAAGTCTACTGAAGTCCAAGGTGAGTTCACTGCTACATTAGATGTTAATAAACTCCGTGATACTCCCTCTAAAAAATCACAACCAAATGGCAGCAAACTATTAAAGGCTGCTTCTTGCATATATGGTAGTTTATCAATCATTAGGTCATTTGAGCCGGCCACTTGTTGAATAGTGTCTAGGGCTTGTTTGAGTTCTTCTTCATCCTGACCAAAAACCCCAATCAAGAAGACCGTTTGAAATAGTTTATCTCCTGTCTCTGTCATGGTTTTAAGAGTTCCTCAGCTTCATCGATATTGCTTTCTAATACATGACCTACTTTTTCCAAATAGATACCTGTACGAGCAAGTTTTTGTTGTTCCCCAATCTTTTGGGATTCCATCAAGGTCTTCTTTGTTCGTAGTTTCTTCATGGCATCCGCCTTGGTCGAACTTTGAGCATGAAGGCTCACAATCAATTCCAAATCTCCTTGCATGAGGTCTCTGATAAACTGATCTCCTAACTCCATACCGTAGTCTCTGACATAGACAATCTGCAACAAGCGGTCATTGATTTGTAGGTAATTCTTGTTTTTAAAATCTAAGAGATTAGGTGCTATGAAGTGACGAGTTGTCTGACCAGATCTCGTTAAATCACGGTAAGAAAAAGGAAGATGGTGTTCTCCTCTAAGCATATCTGCCAACAAGTTCACACGGTTTTCTCCAGCCAAGGACTCAAAGCGAGCATCAATTTCTGAGAAACCACTCTTGAAATATTCTCCAATTTGAGACAAGGAACGATAGGCTTGTTTGGGATTAGAATCCTTTCTACCAAAGCTAATCAGTTTAACAGCCGAAAAGTTATTTTCGCCACTGTCTAAATTCTGATTCATCATCCGATTCAATTCTTTACGATAGCTATCGTACCCATCTTCTTTTTCCTCATACAAAACACTTTGTCTAAACTTTTCTAAATTCAATCTTTTATTAAAGATAGTCAATTGGAAGTTGGTTTGGTCATCTAGTGAGTTAATCAAATCAGAATACTTCTCAATGATTGAGCCCTTATCTTCTAAACCAACGGTCTGGTAATTGACATCACCAAGTAAATAACTTTGTGAGAAATAATCTTCTTTTACCTGCATCAGACCATTTTGATACAGGGCTTGATAGGAAAGAGTATTAGCCGTTGAGGGTAACACTTCCTCTTTTTTTCCTTTAACTACTTCTTTCTGATTAGTCATTGAAGTTTTTTGTTTCTTTAATGTATTTGATTTTCTTTTCATGTTCAGGTCCTTTCTTTCCTGTAATTGTGCGTAGGGGAACCGTTTAATTCAAAATGAAGACGGTATTTCAAATAATGTTCAAAATATAAATCATTGGGTTTATAGACTCCAAAAAGCATGAG
>CAKMOM010000091.1:0-33546 GCA_927910965.1 uncultured Streptococcus sp. | reverse complement strand
TAGGTGATGATGCTTCTTCAGAGGAATTGGCTGGTGGATATGGTTCTGCTATTCAGTATACAGAAGTGACTGCTTCAAACCTTTCAACCGTTAAAAGTAAAGCTACAGTTGTAGAAAAATCGTCGCTACTTGCTGAGAGCTAGCTGCGTTTTTAAAGGCTGCGAGACCCACATAGGTAAATTTAGAATTGATCAAAACCTCATAATAACCTGTAAATTCTTTTAGAGGTTCCACCCTTCTTTTTTCGCTACATAATTCGCCTTCTCAGCATGCCAATTTTCAATTGCTTTTTAGAAAAACCTTCATAGTTCACATCTAAAGCTTCTCCTCTTATACTATTACTAGATGGAAAAGCAGTCCAGATTTCTTTAGTAGAAAGACGCTCAGGTTTCAAAGCTACTGACACCTCAGTAGCGCGTACAAAAGCAGTTTTCTCAAGATCAGTAGACCATTTAATAGGGACATACTTATCTACCAAACCTTCATCAGCTGCTTCCTTACGAATCTTATTGATTGCATCCAAAATAGCTTGTTTATTTGGTGTTAAAAATTCTCCCTTGATTCCAACCAAAACATTACCGCTAGCAGGATTAAGCACTTCTGAGCTCAAGACATTTTCATTTTTACCATCAGCAGATTGTGTTGCCACCAATCTGTCATTGGCAAAAACATCAGTTGTCAAAACTGCTCCAGCCAGGGTCAAGGCCAAGGCGCTAGCAAATACAATTTTCTTCATCTTTTTCTCCTTTTATCCTTTAGATAGGACAGGTATTTTCAATATTAAATTATATCATATTTCCCTACTCTTTGCCCGTTTCTACTAATGTCATGAGGCAAATGCTATTCACCCCGCAAAGTAGAAGATTCATTCTTTACTTCACAACAAGCTCATAACGTGTCTTACTCGTAAAGGTTTGACCGGCTTTGAGAATAACTTGATCTTTCAGGTCACTGTGAATGGCATCTGGTAAAGCCTGCGCTTCAAGGGCAATCCCATTGTGCTGTACCATTGGCCGACCTCCTATGATGACACTTTCATCCACAAAGTTTGCTGTGTAAACTACAAAACAAGGAGCCTCTGTCTTGAAAAGCAAGAAGCGACCTGAATTTTGGTCATAAAGGAAACCAGCATTGTCATGGCCTGCAGGAAGGGCAAATGGGTGATCCAAACCAGATACCAGCTGGATTTGCTCATCTTCTTCTGCAAAGATATCTTTCAACAAAGCACCATTGTAGAGGTGTTTAACCACATCACGAGTAGCATCTGGAGTTTTGGCCGGAACACCGTCAGGAGCGATTGGGTAAATGCCCTCTGTGTTTAGTTGGAAGACATGACGGTCAATGGTCTGCGTGAAATCACCAGACAAGTTGAAATAGCTGTGGTTGGTTGGATTGACCAGCGTATCCTGATCTGTTGTTACCTTGTAGCTGATTTCATAGGCACCAGTTTCTTCCAAGTGGTAACTAATCCAGATCTTGAGATTTCCTGGAAATCCTCCTATCCCATCTGTACGCTCTGTGTAGAGGGTCAAGCCATGGTCGCTCACTTCAACTAGTTCAAACAAGCTGGAATCCCAACCAGTTGAACCACTGTGGTTGCAGTTGCTAGCATTGTTGACTTCAAGGTCATAGGTCTTGCCATTAAGCTCAAAGGTCGCGCCAGCAATACGACCTGCCACAGGACCTACACTAGCTCCATGCTTGGGACTATTGCCTACATAGCTATCAAAGTCATCAAATCCCAAGATTACATTGGCAAAATTTCCAGCCTTGTCAGGCGTGACATAGCGCAAGATAGTCGCCCCATAAGTCATAACCTCTAATTGATAACCAGCATCAGTCTCAAAGCAATAAGCTAGGACATCTTGTTCATCAACTCTTCCGAACACACGCTCTGTGTATGCTTTCATTCGTTTTTCCTTCTTCCTAATTCTATTAAGCAAACAAACCATAGAAAGTCCATTCACAATCTATGGTTTACTTGTATGATTTACAAATCCTCTTATCAAGAATTCATAAATACTGTCTTATACTCAATGAAAATCAAAGAGCAAACTAGAAAGCTAGCCACAGGCTGTACTTGAGTACGGCAAGGCGAAGCTGACGTGGTTTGAATTTGATTTTCGAAGAGTATTACTTTTGATATTCGTGGATGATAACACCCTGTACCACACGGTTTACTGTACCTGTAGGAGACGGTGTATCTGGTTTATTTTCTACCTTGAGTGAAGTCAATAGGGCAAAGAGTTGGGCATAAACGATGTAAGGGAAGACACGGTAAATATCATTCAAGACACCGCCACAACCAAGGGCCACTTCTTTGACATTTTCAAGACCAAAGGATTGATCACTCAAAAGCACAACACGGCGAGCAATCTGGTCACCAGCAACTTCACGAACCAAGTCCAAGTCGTACTTACGAGTGTAGTCTGTCGTTGTACCAAAGACTAAAACAACTGTATCTTCGTTGATAAGAGATTTTGGACCGTGACGGAAGCCGACTGGGCTTTCATACATGGTCGCCACTTGGCCAGCAGTCAGTTCCAAAATCTTAAGCTGAGCTTCATGAGCAAGTCCAAAGAAAGGACCAGCGCCTAGATAGATGACACGGTTAAAGTCTAGGTCAACAAGTTCTTTGACATCTTCTGCATTGTCTAGAATTTTACGGGCAAGACTAGATACAACTTCAAAACGTTCAGCTTTAACAGCAAATTCTGTAGGATCAAAGACCAAGAGAGCTGTTAACATCATAGACGTAAAGCTAGAAGTCATGGCAAAGCCAGCATCATTAGAGGCAGCTGGTTGCAAAAGCAAAAGATTGCGGTCATCTCCATGAGCTTGAAGAGCCAATTTACCATCTGCTGCACAAGTAATCGTCACTTGATAAAGCTCATCCACCAAGGCTTTTGCCAAATCAACAGTCGCCACACTTTCAGGCGAGTTCCCACTACGAGCAAAAGATACAAGGACAGTCGCCACATCTTTTTTCAAATAGGTTTCTGGATTGGCAACGATATCTGTTGTCGCAATAGCATTGAAATTCCATTTGCGTTCGTCATAGACTTCCTTAAAGTAAGGTACCAAGGTATCTCCCACATAAGCAGAAGTCCCAGCACCTGTCAAGATAACCTTGATATAGTCATGTTTATCAGCAATCCCTTGTAGGAAGGCTGCAATTTCTTCACGTTTTGCTTGATAAGATTCAAAAGCTTCTTTCCACACATCAGGTTGTTGGTAGATTTCACGTGTAGTGATTTCTGCACCCAATTCAATCAAGTCTTCTTTTGTATAATGTAACATTGAGTTCCTCTTTTTCTATTAAATATGGGAATGGGAGTAAGCCCCATTCCCATGTATATTCTATATAAAATGCTCTAACGATTTTCACGATATCACATCTTATTGAATCGAGTTCCAACTAAAATCTTTGGGAAAAAGACCGATTATCGTCGGAGCATCGCTCCATCCTCTTATCGCCTATTTTCCCTGTGATTTTCACGTTGTCACATCTTATTCATCTTCGTCATCATCGAAGCCCGCTAAGAGGTCATTGACTTTCACAATACTTTCTGCAGCACGGCTCTTATAGTCCGCATCTGCGCCTGTAAGGCTCGCATTGATAAATTCAATCACCATTGGAAGATTCATCCCTGCGTAAAGGTCAATATCACGACCTTCCATGATCAAACGGCTTACCACGTTACATGGTGTTCCACCGAGAAGATCCGCAAAGACTAGGAAATCATCCAATCCTTCAATAGCAGCTTCAAATTTTGCAGTAAAATCTTCTGGTCCATCTTCTGGAAGAAGAGCGACCGCATGAATGTTATCTTGTGGTCCCATAATCATCTCTGTGCTACCTTTAAGTTCTTCACAGAAACGACCGTGGCTCACTAAAATTAATGATTTCGTCATAAATTATGCGCCCATTCCAAGTGCAAATTTACCAAAGGCAGAAAGAGCCAAGGCAAGCACGATAATGATACCGATAGCTTTAGTAGAAGTCATACCTTTCTTACCAAGCAACCAGAAGATAAAGGCAGTAAAGATTGCTGGAAGCAAACGTGGGAAGATTTGGTTCAAGATGTCTTGGAAATCAATCATCTTTTCACCGATTGGCAACTTGTAAGAAATTTCAAAGTTGATCATTGTTGCTACAAGAGCACCCATCATGAAGACACCCAGTACAGATGCAGCGTCAATCAAAGCTGTCAATGTACTTTGCATGTTGTTGATAAGGTTAACCCCTTCTTTGTAGGCAAATTCCAACTGTTTCCAACGGAAGATGTCATAAGCAACTGCAACTGCGATCCAAAGGAAGATACCCCAAGGTTGGCCAGCGATAGCCATAGTTGCTGCGATAGATCCCATGATAGCAGGTACAAGTGAACCAAAGATAGTATCTCCAAGAGGAGCGAATGGTCCCATCAAACCTGTCTTGATACCGTTAACCGCATCTTTAGAGACAACGCCATCTTTTTCTTCCATGGCAAGGTCAAAACCAGCGATGATTGTGTGGAAGAATGGTGAAGTGTTGAAGAATTGAGTATGAACTTTCATCATTTCTTTCAACTCAGGAGTTCCATCTCCATACATTTTACGCAATTGTGGCAAGATCATGTATAGGTAACCTGATGCTTGCATACGTTCGTAGTTCCATCCCAATTGGAAAGTGAACAAGCTACGTTTGTTAATTTGATTAAAATCTTCTTTTGTTAATTTGTAATTAGAATTCGTCATCTTCAATTTCCCCACTTTCTGATGGTGTAGAAGGTGCTGCTACAGCAACTTTTTGGCTGTTCTTGAAGTGAACAACTGCAAGGAAGATACCCACGATAGAGATACCGATCATAGACAATCCTTTGAAGTTGTTAACAAAGCCAATTTTTTCAGCAACTTCAGCAGGAAGAGTGCTAATGATACCAGCAACTGCTCCACCAAGACTTTGTACGTTTGAGTAAAGAACAGTCAACATAGCTGTCAAACCAAATCCCATAGCAAGGTAGTGAAGGTTACGTTTAACTGGAAGGTAACGAAGCAAGATAGCGAATCCAAGACCTGGAAGCATACGACCTGCAAGAGTCAAACCGTCTGCAACCCATTGGTATTCTTTAACAAGGTTTACAACACCTTGTACGAATTCTCCACCGAAAGCAAGGGCGAAGAAGACTGGAAGGGCACGAGATAGAGCCCATGGAATCGCACCAAGCAAGTAGTTGCGTTCGATTCCTTTGTAGTCATAGCGTTCGATTGCAGCATCAATACGGTGTGCAAAGAAAGTAGTTGTCATACGTCCAAGAACGTCGAAGTAAGTCAAGAGAGCTGCTACTGGCACAGCGATTGTTGTAATCGCAAGGTCTGTATCAATACCTTGAGAGATTGAGAATGCTGTTGCAAGAACCGCACCAGAAGTTGCGTCGATACGAGAAGCACCACCGAAGGTACCAACCCCAAGAACGAATAGCTGCAAGTTACCACCGATAAGCAGACCAGTAGTCACATCTCCCATGATTAAACCAGTAATGAAACCAGCAAATACAGGGGAACCTGCAGATGAAACGATCGTCAACTCATCACAGATTTGATAAGCTGAGTACAAAGTGAGAAGTAAAATTTGCCACCATTGTATCATAACAATGACCTCCTAAAAATTTTTTTCCTATTTTAATAAACTCAAAAAGTCTGAAACTGGATCATTTGGAACCATTTGAGCAGTTAATTTAACACCTTTTTCTGCTAGTTTGCGGAAGTCTTCCACATCCTTGTCTACTACGTTAATAGAACGTGTAATAGAACGAGTTTCTGGTGTTTGAGACATATTCCCAACATTAAGGTTTTCAAGTGGTACACCTGCTTCGACCAAACCAAGGAAGCGGTCTGGTTTACGAGCCACGATAAAGAGACGTTGGCTATCATATTTACCAGCAAGAATATTGGCTGCCGCTTTTTCAATTGGCAAAATACTCAATTTCACACCTGGTGGTGTCGCGAGTTTCAAACCACTCTTTTCAACGTCGTTGTTGACAACTTCGTCATCTACAACCATAATACGTGAAACATTTAGTTTTCCAGCCCATAGATTGGCTACTTGTCCGTGGATCAAACGTCCATCGATACGGCATCCTACAATTGTCATAAGTTTTCCCCCTTTATGTGTTTTAGTGTAGGTTTACGAGTTAAATAAATCTCTTCTTTATATTCACCTTCTGTTTCAAAGATAATGATGCGGTTGGCACCTTCCTTGAGATAGCTATGAGGGATATAAAGCGAGAGGGTTGGGCCAACGTTCCAAAAACGTCCTAGATTCTGCCCATTGACAAAGGCAACTCCCTTACCAAACTCAGACAAGTCTAAGTAAGTATCTTTTGGCGCTTCGATTGTAAAATCATAAGCATAAAAGGCTGGTTGTCCTTCTGTCCATCCTTTTGAAAAATCAATTTTCTCAGGATTGTCTAGTGGGAGTGGATAGTGTTTCCAGTTTAGTAAGAAGTGCAAATCCTTACAAACCCCTGTCCGAATTCCCTTACGTTGCGTATCCGCTAAGAACTTGTGTCCATAGTTGACACGCCCCATATTTTCTACCAAGACATCCAATCTAGACAGCGCTTTCTTTTTACCTTGATAAAAAATATCTTCCCCCAATTTCTGTCTGATATTGGGTTTCGACCCACTGACCATCGACATAAAGCTGAGCTCTATCTCGACCGTCAATGATACGAAGTCTTTCTTCTTCTGCATCCCAGTTTGTTTCTGTTCGATAGAGTAGATAGCCATAGCTTTGTCCCAACTCCTCCATCTTTTTAGGATAGAGGCTTTCTACTGGACTTGACAAGCTATCCAAAGTTTCAAACAAGGAAACTTTTTCAACTAGTGGAATAGCATCCAACTCCATACTCTCTTTGTAGAGTGGTTCCAACTGCGGATACTCTGGAAAATGTGTTGCCATCATCTTCTTGACTGCCAGATATTTGGCAGTTGGATTTCCTTCTTCATCCAGAAGGGCATCGTAATCATAAGATGTAACTTGTGGCAAATCCAAGGTTCCTCGAGCCGAGCAACCATTCATGAAGCCAAAGTTTGTACCACCATGGAACATGTAAAGATTGATGGAACCTTGTTCCAAAACCTCTCGAACTGCATCTGCCAATTCTTTGGGATCCCGTGTGATAATCGGTTCTTTCCAACGATTGAACCAGCCATCCCAGAACTCCATACACATGAGCGGCCATTTCTTGCCATGTTCATCAAAGAATTCCTGCATCTGTGAAAAGTTGTACGGAGCTTTAGAACCAAAGTTTCCTGTTACAAAGAGGTCATCTTCGATTAAGGTTCCAGCTTTCAGAGTAGCTCTCCATGGACCATCTGATGTAAAGAGGGGACAGGTTACGCCACGCTCTTCCATCAACTGTCGAATTGCTCTCAGATAAGCCTTATCTTCTCCATAAGAACCATACTCATTTTCAACCTGCATCATGAGGATATTGCCACCCTTGTCCAACAAATGTGGAACCAACCGTGACAAGAGCTGGTCATAGTAGCGACCGACAGCTTCAATATAGGCTGGATCTGAGGAACGAAGCCTCATATTCTTTGTTAAGAGCCAGGCTGGTAAACCACCGAATTCCCACTCTGCACAGATGAAGGGAGACGGACGAACGATCGCATAGAGACCCAAATCTTGTGCTGTCTGGAGAAATCGCTCCAAATCCAGAGCTCCTTCAAAGTGAAACTCACCCTCACGAGGCTCGTGTAAATTCCAGGCCACATAAGTCTCTACTGTATTAAAACCAAGAGCCTTCAAGTTATAGAGCGAATGATACCAATCTTCTGGAGGAACCCTAAAATAATGAATGGCGCCAGATAAAATCTTAAATGATTTTCCATCGAGATAAAAATCATCCCGTATCTCAAATCGTGTCATATTCTTACCTTCTGACAATTAAAGTTTACGCTTTCATTTGTTGATATAGTAAATATATCTCAATATCTTACATTTGTCAATAGGTTTTCACAATTTTTTTCATTTTTCACTAAATTTTACACAAAAAACTTATAAAAATCTTGTAATCTATAGTCATAACAACATTTTAGCACCATGTATAAAAATGTAGGTTTTTCTATTTATTCCTATGTAAATTAACCTTATAGCCTATTATTCTAATTTTTTTATTCAAAAGGCTACTATTCTTTCCAGTTTTATGGTAAAATCTTTAACGGAGAAGGAAAATCGAGGTGAAAATATGGCAATTCCAAAGTATCAATATATTAAAGATGAGTTAAAGAACAAAATCATTTCTGGTCAATTTGCCAGTGGAGATAAATTCTACACTGAAGCTGAATTGATTGCAATGTATGATGTTAGTTCTATCACAGTTGTTCGCGCTTTAAACGACCTTGCCAAGGATGGCTATATTGTCCGTCAACAAGGAAAGGGTACATTCGTTTCACGCGCACGCAAACACAAACTCGTAGAGTTTTCTGATGTAGAAGTTTTTGAAACTAAAGATGATAAAGTGACCGTCCTTTCTATTGAGCGTGGAAACAAACTAAGCTACTTAGAAAAACTTGGACTACGCGGTAACCAATTCTACTACAAGATTGAACGTGTACGCGAAACAAATGGTGTCGTATACATCTATCACACATCTTATATTCCAGAACAATACATCAACGCAAATTATCCAAATCTTGAATATTATAGCTCTATCTATAACCGTTTCAAATTGGATTATCACATCCACATGAATGATGAACATTTTGAAGAAATCAATGAAATAGCATTTCCAACTCCAGAACATGCGGCTTCAGTCCTCGGAGTCGATGAACAATTCCCTAGCGTTTTACAAACCAAGACTACTAAATTAGAGTCTACTGGTCAGGTTCTCGCTTACAGCGAAACATATAAACGCGCAGATTACTACAAAATCAAATTCATTTCATGTGACCGTGATCACTAAGAAGAAAGCCTAAGCCTTGCTTGGGCTTTTTCTATGCTTATTATATGACATTAAAAATGTATTTTCTATATGTAAATTAAGATAGACTAAATTTGTTTAAATTTTACTAAAATATAGGTAATTTTTATCAAAAATACTTGAAGACAAAATAAAAATCGAAGTTCTTCTACTCCTATAAATAGAGTAATAGAACTTCGATTTTTATTCTAATTATCCTAAACCAAGACGGTCAAAGATATCATCCACTCGTTTGGTGTAATAAAGAGGGTTGAAGATTTCATCGATTTCTTCTTGAGTGAGGCGAGAAGTTACCTCTGGATCTGCTTCAAGAAGTGGTTTAAAGTCTACTTGATTGTCCCAAGAGTAGGCTGTTTTTGGTTGTACCAAGTCATAGGCTTGCTCACGGGTCATTCCTTTTTCAATCAAGGTCAACATAGCACGTTGACTGAAAATCAAACCAAAAGTCGAGTTCATGTTGCGGATCATGTTTTCTGGGAAGACTGTCAAATTCTTGACAATATTTCCAAAACGGTTGAGCATGTAGTCAATCAAAATAGTCGTATCTGGTGTAATGATGCGCTCAGCTGATGAGTGAGAGATATCACGTTCGTGCCAGAGAGCTACGTTCTCATAGGCAGTAATCATGTGACCACGGATAACACGCGCTAGACCTGTCATGTTCTCAGAACCGATAGGGTTGCGTTTGTGAGGCATTGCAGATGAACCTTTTTGCCCTTTAGCAAAGAATTCTTCCACTTCACGTTGTTCTGATTTTTGCAAACCACGAATCTCAGTCGCCATACGTTCGATAGAAGTCGCAATGCTAGCAAGAACTGCAAAGTACTCAGCGTGAAGGTCACGAGGAAGCACCTGTGTAGAGATTTCTTGGGCACGAATACCCAGTTTATCGCAGACATATTGCTCAACGAATGGTGGGATGTTGGCAAAGTTCCCAACCGCACCAGAAATCTTACCAGCTTCCACACCAGCAGCCGCATGCTCGAAACGCTCGATGTTGCGCTTCATTTCGCTGTACCAAGTCGCCAATTTCAGACCAAAGGTTGTAGGCTCAGCGTGCACACCGTGGGTACGCCCCATCATGATGGTAAACTTGTGCTCCTTAGCCTTATCAGCGATGATGTTGGTGAAGTTTTCAAGGTCACGACGGATGATGTCGTTGGCCTGCTTGTAAAGATAACCGTAGGCCGTATCCACCACGTCGGTAGAAGTCAAACCATAGTGGACCCACTTGCGCTCTTCACCAAGAGTCTCAGAAACCGCACGCGTGAAAGCCACCACATCGTGGCGAGTCTCCTGCTCAATCTCCAAAATACGGTCGATGTCAAAGTCCGCTTTTTCACGAATCAAAGCCACATCTTCCTTAGGGATTTCCCCCAACTCAGCCCATGCCTCGTCAGCCAAGATTTCCACCTCAAGCCAAGCACGGTATTTATTTTCTTCACTCCAAATGTTCGCCATCTCAGGGCGAGAGTAACGGTTGATCATGTTGTTAATTTTTCCTTTCTTCTTAAGCTGTTGGGAATAAGCTATCTAGGTAAAACAAGATTTCTACTCAAACTCCTCTTTTCCAATAAACACAGATGGATAGTGTGGTAATTCATTGAGATCGGTATCCAATGGTAAATCATAAATTGCTAAATAGTTCTCAGGGTATTGAGCAACTAATTCATTATATTTAACTTGCACCTTATCATGGTCAGCACTAGCAAACAAGACTTCGACAACTGCTCCAGTCTTATCCTTCTCAATAAATGCATTTACGATTATTTGAATCATAGGTTTATCCTAAAAATCTATCCCTTTCCCAAATTCTTCAACCTCATCCGGCACATCACTAAACAAAGTCACATGTCCCATCTTGCGGTTGTGTTTCGCTTCTATTTTACCATACATGTGGAGGTGGGCGCTTGGATTTTCTGTGACAAATATTTCAGCGGTCTCGACATGCTGGCCGAGGACATTGAGCATAACTGCAGGTGCATGTAGCTGAATGGTTGGCAATGGTGCTCCCAGAACACCCAAGATATGGGTATCAAACTGCGAGAAGTCACAGGCTTCGATTGAGTAGTGACCTGAATTATGTGGACGTGGCGCGATTTCGTTGACAATGATGTCATCGGCAGTCGCAAACATTTCCACGCAAAGTGTTCCAGATAAGTTAAGTTGTTCAGCAATTCGCACAGCCATGGCTTTGGCTTTTTCAGCTAGACTTTCTGAAATGCGAGCTGGCACGATGGTTTTTGACAGGATGTTGTTACGGTGGATATTTTCCTGAACTGGGAAAACTGTCACGTCCTTGCCATTTCCTGATACGATGACAGAAATTTCAAGATCAAAGTTGACAAATTCTTCCAAGACGCAGTCAGATGAAACTGCTAGTTCATAGGCTTCTTCCAAATCTTCTGCTGAACGAATGACCTTTTGCCCATGTCCATCATAACCACCTGTTGCCGTCTTGAGGACATAGTTTTTCGACAGGTCCATATCTGCCAAGTCTTGGCTAGAAGTCACAACCTTGTAAGGAGCCACCGTTACTTGGGCCTTGTTTGAGAGAAAATCTTTTTCAAAAATACGATTTTGAGAAATGCGGAGCAGGTCTGTCCCTTGAGGGAGCTGACCATCCTTAATGACAGCATCCAAACCGTCAGCATCAACATTTTCAAACTCATAGGTGAGGACATCGCAACGCTCAGCCAACTGACGGAGGGCATCCACATCATTATAAGGAGCCACGATGATCTCCGCCACGCGAGAGGCTGGGCAATCCGCCGCAGGATCCAGCGCGATAACCTTGTGCCCCATATAAATGGCAGAAATAGCCATCATCTGACCCAGCTGACCGCCACCGATAATTCCGATTGTTTTAGATGAGCTCATTTGACGACTCCTCTGCGATTTTTCCTTGTTCTTCTGCGAAATCTGCCAGTGCTGTCGCGATAGACTGATCCTCTACTGAAAGGAGACGGAGGGCAAAGAGAGCCGCATTTGTCGCACCTGCTTCACCAATAGCCATAGTTGCAACTGGTACTCCACCTGGCATCTGAACGATGGAATAGAGTGAATCCACGCCACTAAGGGCACGAGATTTGACTGGCACGCCAATGACTGGAAGGGTTGTTTTGGAAGCTACCATTCCTGGCAAGTGAGCTGCGCCCCCAGCACCTGCGATGATAACCTTGATGCCACGGCTACGGGCTTCCTCCGCATGTTTGAACATAAGGTCAGGTGTACGGTGGGCAGAAACAACTTTCTTTTCGTAGGCAATGCCGAAGCGGTCTAGGACTTCTGCTGTTTTTTGCATGGTTGCCCAGTCGGATTTTGAGCCCATGATGATGGAAATTACGGGTTTCATTTCTTCTCCTTTTTTAATAATCGTCTAATGTAGTGCGGACGTAAGCGACCGCCTAAGGCGTTCCATTACTAAAACTGGAGCCTAAGTCTCCAGTTTTCCGCTCCTAGTAGCTTTGCTACTAGGATTTCCACTACTGCGACGATTGTCCTATATTAGCTCGCTAACGCTCGCAAGTTATGCGACCATTATCGTATTTGGCGACTTCGTCGCGTTATTCTTATATCTTTACTTAATTGCCTTGCTTCCGATATCAGTTCGGTAAAAGAGGCCTTCTGTGTCTTGTTTGTCAAGTTCTTGGTAGATAGTGTTTTGGGCTTCTTTGACGGTAGCTGCTATGGTGACGAGCATATAGACACGGCCACCATTTGACAGCAGTGCTCTGCTATTTTCCGAAAACTTAGCACCTGCATAGTAGGTGATGATGTCCCCTTCTGTCTTAGCTGGCAATTCAACACCCTTTTCATATTCTAGCGGGTAACCCTTGGATGCGACAACCACACCCAGAGTCACACCCTTATCCGTCCATGTGATGTTTGGCTCCTTACCATCGAGATATCCGTAATATTTTGTGCAAAGTCAGATGTCAAACGAGGTAGGATAATCTGAGTTTCAGGATCTCCGAAGCGAGCGTTAAACTCGATAACCTTAGGTCCATCAGCTGTCAAGATAAGCCCTGCGTAAAGAACTCCCAGATAAGGGCGACCTTCCTGAATCATGCCTTCAAGAACTGGCTTGACAACAGTCTCAACCGCTGTATCAACTACGCTCTCTGGCAAGTGAGGGACTGGCGCATAAGCTCCCATCCCACCAGTGTTAGGACCCTTGTCCCCGTCGTAGGCACGTTTGTGATCCTGAGCCGTTGGCATGATGTAAAACTTGTCCCCATTGACAAAGGCAAAGAGTGAAAATTCCTCCCCTTCAAGGAATTCCTCGATGACCACATGCGCACCTGAGTCACCAAATTTATTGTCCAAAAGCATCTCATGAGCGGCTTCGACCGCTTGCTCGACTGTCTCAGCAACGACGACACCTTTCCCAAGAGCCAAACCGTCTGCCTTGACTACGATAGGCGCCCCCTTCTTTTCGATATAGGCCTTGGCTTTCTCAAAGTCTGAAAATGTACCGTAGGCTGCTGTCGGAACGCCGTACTTGACCATGACTTCCTTAGCAAAATCCTTGGACCACTCCAGCTCCGCTGCCAATCTTGTCGGACCAAAAGCCTTAAGCCCTGCCTGGTTAAAATCATCTACAATTCCAGCAGCAAGGGCATCATCTGGCCCGATAAAGCTCCAAGCAATATCGTTGTCTTTTGCAAATTCAATCAATTCAGAATGTTCGGAAATAGAGATATTTACCAATTCCAAACCATCCAGAGTCATCCCATCATTCCCAGGAGCAACAAATACTTTTTCAACGTCCTTTGACTCAAGCAACTTCTTAGCAATCGCATGTTCACGACCACCCGAACCGACAATAAGTAGTTTCATCCCACAACCTCTTTTGCGAATTATTTACTAACATTATATCACAAACGTTCGTTTTAATCTTGTTTCACTCCGCGTTTTTACGTAAAAAAGGAAAGAAACTGTTTTCTTCCCTTTACATTCTTAATGTCTAAAATGTCTCACACCTGTGAAGACCATAGTCAAGCCGTATTTATCCGCAGCTTCGATAGATTCTTGGTCACGGACGGACCCACCTGGCTGGATGATGGCTTTGATACCTGCCTTAGCGATTTCTTCCACGTTATCCGCAAATGGGAAGAAGGCATCCGAAGCAAGAACAGCGCCGTCAAGACGGTCTTTAGCTTGATCAATAGCGATGCGAACAGAAGCCACACGGTTAGTCTGACCTGGACCAACACCAAGTGTCATGTGGTCGTTGGTCACGATAATCCCATTTGATTTGACGTATTTAATAGCCTTCCAAGCGAACTCAAGAGCTGTCGCTTCTGTCTCAGTTGGCTGACGTTTGGTCACCACTTGCCAGTCAGCTGGGCTTTCTTTGACCACGTCTTGGTTTTGCACCAGAAGTCCACCAACTACACCTGTATATTCTGCTTCCACTTCACTAGCCTCTTGAGCGTCAAATGGCAAGGCAAGGATACGCAAGTTTTTCTTTTTGTTGGTCAAAATAGCTAGCGCTTCATTCGTATAGCTTGGTGCGATGATGATTTCAAGGAAAACGCCATGCATCTTCTCAGCAGTCGCAGCATCCACCTCACGGTTAAGGACGACAATTCCACCAAAGATAGACACTGGGTCAGACTCATAAGCATAGTCCCAAGCAGTTTCGATGTCATCAGCTTGACCAATTCCACATGGGTTCATGTGTTTGAGAGCCACAACGGTTGGACGATCTTTGAAATCACGGATGATACGAATGGCAGCATCCGCATCACGGATATTGTTGAAGGACAATTCCTTACCGTTGAGCTGTTTAGCTGAAGCAATCGAGTAGTCAGTCGGCAATGCTTTTTGGTAGAAGTCCGCATCCTGTTGAGGATTTTCCCCATAGCGCATAGCTTGCTTGAGGTCATAAGTCAAAGTCAGCTTTTCTGGTTTGCTTTCGCCCACTTGAGCTGTGAAGTATTCTGCAATCAAGGCATCATAAGATGCCGTATGACGGAAAACCTTGGCTGCTAAACGTTGTCGAGTTTCGTAAGTCGTTTCACCATTCGCTGACAACTCGTCCAAAACCACTGTATAGTCAGTAGGGTCTACCACAACTGTTACGCTGGCGTGGTTCTTCGCTGCTGAACGAAGCATAGATGGCCCACCGATATCGATATTCTCCACCGCATCAGCGTAAGTTACGTCTGGCTTGAGGATGGTTTCCTTAAATGGGTAAAGGTTAACTACAACAAGATCGATAAGCTCAATCTGATTGCCTTTAGCTGCTTCCAAATGACTATCCAAGTCACGACGAGCCAAAAGTCCCCCGTGAATATTTGGATGAAGGGTCTTGACACGACCATCCATCATTTCTGGAAAACCAGTCACATCATCGATAGCAATGGTGTCTACCCCAGCATTATCAAGGGCAACCTTAGTCCCACCCGTCGAGATGATATCCCAACCAAGTCTTTTAAGTTCTTGGGCAAATTCAACAATGCCCGCTTTGTCTGAGACGCTGATTAAAGCGCGTTTAGTCATGTTTTTTCCTTTCATTTTCAAACTCTCTACCTACGAATTTTTCGATTCATAAAGTGTAGGGAGACGATTACCAAGACTCCCAAAATTACTGTCAGTAAAAATCTCCCCCAATAGGGAATCTCTGGGAAGAAAAAATTTACCAGTAAACGTAGAATGATTGCCAAGATAATCAAGGCAAGTGTTTCCAACCATTTTTTCATCTACTTGTCCAACAATTCTCTAATAACCTCTGGATACAACTTATACTCCGCTTCATGAATCCGTTCTTCAAAACTGTCAATCGTATCATCAGCCAGCCTTGGCACGCGCACTTGTTTGATAATCTTTCCTGTATCCACACCTGAATCCACCCAATGAATGGTCACGCCGCTCTCAGCAACGCCAGCATTCCAAGCATCCTCAATCCCATGAGCTCCTGGAAATTCTGGCAGGTAGGCTGGATGAATGTTGATAATCCGACCTTCATAAGCCGCCAATAAGGTTGGCCCAACAATTTTCATGTAGCCTGCTAGACAAACCAAGTCAATCTGGTACTCTTCCAAGAGTTCGACAAGGGCTGCTTCGTAGTCTGCCTTGCTCTCAAACTCCTTGAGTTCAAAAGCATAGGACAGAACGCCGAGCTTGTCTGCACGTTCGAGCACATAGGCGTCACGATGGTCTGAAAAGACAAACTCTACTGGAAATTGTTCCGCTATCACCTGAAAATTTGAGCCATTACCAGAGGCAAAAACCGCTATTTTTTTCATTTGATGATGACACTTTCGTTTTCTTTCTTGACGATACGACCGATTTCATAGACTGGTTCATCCAACAATTCCTTGACACGATCTACATTTTCAGGGCTAACTGCTAGCATAAGTCCCACACCCATATTGAAGATTTCAAACATTTCTTCATGTTTGATCTGACCGTATTTTTCAAGGGCTCTGAAAATCGATAAAACTGGAACCTTGTCTTCCTCAATCTCAGCAGCCAAGTCAGCTGCAAACATACGAGGGACATTTTCGATAAAGCCACCACCAGTGATGTGGGCAATACCATTTACCAAGCCTTCCTTGATGAGTGGCAAAACAGCCTTGACATAGATACGAGTCGGCTCAAGAAGAACTTCCTTGAGTTTCTTGCCTTCCAACTCAGGCAATACTTCTTCGCCTGTGTAGTCGGCAAAGACACGGCGAACCAGAGAGTAACCATTTGAATGAATCCCACTTGAAGCAAGTCCGAGAAGAACATCTCCTTCTGCCACCTTTGAACCGTCAATGATTTGAGATTTTTCAGCCACACCGACCGCAAAACCAGCCAAGTCATAGTCATCTTCGCCGTACATGCCCGGCATTTCAGCTGTTTCCCCACCGATGAGGGCAGCACCAGCCTGCACACAGCCTTCTGCAACACCAGCGACTACTTGTTCTAGCTTAGCTGGTTCATTCTTCCCTGTCGCTACGTAGTCAAGGAAATAGAGGGGCTCCGCGCCTGCAGCAATGATATCATTGACACACATGGCCACACAGTCCTGACCGATGGTATCGTGCTTGTCGTACTTGATAGCCAGCATGAGCTTGGTTCCGACACCATCAGTTCCTGAAATCAAGACAGGTTCTTTAACCCCAGTCTTTGAAAGGTCAAACATACCACCAAAGCCACCAAGAGCTCCCATGACACCTGCACGCTCCGTACGAGCCACGTGCTTTTTAATCCTTTCAACAACTTCATAACCCGCTTCAACATCCACACCAGATTGAGCGTATGCATTTTTATTTGTCATTTTGTCTCCTCTTCCTTTCCTTTAATGGAGAATCTTTATCCGACTATTTGTAAAAACTAGTCTTTTCTTCTAAACTTCTACGATAGTCTTCTTCATAATCGTAGAGAGGTGTTGGGTAGTCACCGTCAAAGTAAGCGACACAGAGACCACCATTTGGCGCATCTGTTTCAATCCCAATCGACTCAATCAAACCATCAATTGAAAGATAAGTCAGACTGTCCGCACCAATGATTTGGCGAGTTTCTTCGACCGTATGATTAGCTGCAATCAGCTCCTGACGGGTCTGGATATCAATTCCATAGAAGCATGGATAAGCTAGCGCTGGACTACCAATGGCAACGTGAACCTCAGTCGCACCCGCTTCTTTCAAGAGTTGAACAATACGACGAGAGGTCGTTCCACGTACAATAGAGTCATCAATCATAACCACACGCTTGCCTTTTACAACACCAGAAACAGCAGACAGTTTCATCCGCACCCCTTGCTCCCGTAATTCTTGAGTCGGTTGGATAAAGGTACGTTGGGTGTATTGGTTCTTGATGAGGCCCATTTCATTTGGTAGCCCGGACTCTTCCGCAAATCCCATAGCCGCGCTGAGGGAAGAATTGGGCACACCGACCACGATATCCGCCTCATGCTTGAATTCACGCGCCAATTGGGCACCCATACGTTTGCGAGCCGTATGGACATTGACACCGTGGATATTAGAATCAGGGCGGGCAAAATAGATATACTCCATAGAACAAATCGCGAGCTGAGTATCATCCGTATAGCTATCATACTGGATTCCCTTGTCATCAATAATCACAATCTCACCTGGCTTCAAATCACGAATCCATTCAGCACCAATAACCTCAAAAGCACAGGTTTCAGATGAAACAACCACCGCTCCATTGGCCATTTTCCCGATAGAAAGTGGACGGAAACCATTGGGGTCAAGAGCCGCAATCAACTTATCCTCAAACAGCAAGATATAGGCAAAACCACCTTTGACAAGACTGAGTGCTTCCTTGATTTTGCCCATCAAGTTCGGATTATGACTGCGACGAATGAGGTGAGCCAAGATTTCCGAGTCCGAAGTCGCGCTGAAAATCGCTCCTCTTTGTTCCAGTTCTTTCTTGAGAGAGGCCGCATTGGTCAAGTTTCCATTATGAGCCAACCCAAACTGCATATCGTGAAAACGGAAGAGGAAGGGCTGGATATTATCTACAGAAGCTTCGCCAGCAGTCGCATAACGCACATGCCCAATCGCACCAGTTCCCGTCAATTTATCCAAATTAGCTGGATTTCTGAAGACTTCTGATAAAAGCCCCATGTCACGATGGCGCTTTAGTTTCCCTTGGTCATTGGAGAGGATTCCTGCCCCCTCTTGACCACGGTGCTGAAGACTGTGGAGCCCAAAATAGGTCAATTTAGCAGCATCTGGATGTCCCCAGATACCGAAAACACCACATTCTTCATTAAGAGATTTTACTTCGTATGTCATTTTTTATACCTAATTTTTATTTGTGTAGCACCAAGAGCTAAATCTACATGACTTTTACATTACTGATACTATCTATTAGAAAATCTGTAAGTCTTATTTTCCAGTAAAGTATTTAACCGCCGACGCAAACAGGTGCTGGTCTTTATTTCCTGGGATATTTTGGAAAAGACCGTCTTCATAACGTTCTGAGTGTCCCATCTTACCGATGATTTGGCCGTTCTTGCTGGTAATTCCTTCGATGGCATGGACAGAACCATTCGGATTATACTTAGAATCCATACTTGGTTTTCCATCAAAATCAACATATTGGCTGAAAATTTGTCCATTGTCACGGAGTTCAGCGAATTCCTCAGCCGTCACGACAAACTTCCCTTCACCGTGTGAAACAGGAATAGCGTGGATATCACCCACTTGCACCCCAGCCAACCATGGCGAGTTGGTATTGGCAATCCGAGTTTCCACCATCTTGGCTACGTGTTGGTTGGCATCATTGTAGAAAAGGGTTGGGCTAGTACTTTTGGCATCTTCAAAGTTTCCGTATGGAAGAAGACCTGATTTGACCAAAGCTTGGAAGCCGTTACAGATACCGATAATCAAGCCACCACGGGCGATAAAGCTATCAATAGCTGCACGCACTTTTTCATTAAGCAGAATATTAACAATAAACTTGGCTGAACCATCTGGTTCGTCCGCAGCTGAGAAACCACCTGCAAAGAAGAGGATGTTAGCCTTTCCGATGTTGTCAACCATGGTTTCAACTGACTTGACAATGGCTTCTTCATGCAAGGTCACGAATGGTACCAAGTTAACCTCTGCACCTTCTTTTTCGAAGGCCTTAGCTGAGTCATATTCTGAGTTGGTGCCCGGGAAGACTGGGATATAGACTACCGGTTTTTCAACTTTTTCTTTAGCTTGGATTACTGTGTTAGTAGCGACAGCTGGAACTTCTACTAGTTCTTTGGCTTGGGCAAATTCTGTTGGGTAAACTTCTTCCAGTTTTCCTTGGAAGGCACTGTCAAGCTTGTGTCCATCTAGCTTCACACCGTTGACAAGGAGTGTAAAGTCTGCTTTCGTTTGACCGATTCTCTCTACTCCAGCAATTTCTTCAGGAGATGTAAAGACAAATCCACCCAATTGAGCTGTCAAAGCTGTCTCAAGTTCAGGCAAGATCACCTCTGCACCGATATGATTTCCAAAAGTAGCAAGTGCCAAACTTTCAAGCACACCACCGTATTTAACAGCTGAAGCTGCTGTTACTTTGTAAGCCTTTTGAAGGGCTTCAAACTGAGCAAAGTTTTTCTTAATTAAGGCAAAATCAATCTCTGCAGCAAGAGCTTGACCTGGGATGTAGTAGATGTTTTCCCCAGCAACTTTAAATTCTGGAGAGAGCACCTTACGGCTATCTGCTGTTGTCACTCCAAAAGCAACCAAGGTTGGTGGTACGGTCAATTCTTCAAAGGTACCAGACATAGAGTCCTTACCACCGATAGATGGCAAGCCAAGCTGAATCTGAGCTTCGATGGAGCCTAGGAGAGCTGCCACTGGCTGACCAAAACGCTCAGCTTGTTTGTCCATGCGCTCGAAGTACTCTTGATAAGAGAAGCGAGCCTTAGACCAGTTGGCACCCGTAGCAACCAATCGAGCAGTTGCTTCGATCACCGCATAGGCAGCACCGTGGTATGGAGACCATTCTGCTACATATGGATTGAATCCTTGAGCTATGACAGACGCAGTGTGAGTCACTCCGTGTTGAACTGGCAACTTCTGCACAGAAGCCTCAGTTGGTGTGAGTTGGTAGCGACCGCCAAGTGGGTGATTAACCGTAGAGCGTCCAACAGAACAGTCAAAGATAGTCTGTAATCCTTTTTGACTCGCATGGTTGAGGTCAGATAAAACCGTAAGGGTATCTGCTTCAAGTGTGTCAGCAGATGTTTGACGTTCTTCTGGAAGTTTAGCATCCTTGTCTACAACCTTGGCATCAACGACTACGCGCACACCGTTTGTATCAAGGAAACGACGTTCCAAGTCCACGATGGTTTCACCATTCCAGTGCATGACTAGATTTGGTTTTTCAGTCACTGTCGCCACCACAACAGCATCAATATTCTCTTTGTTACATTCAGCAACGAAGGCATCCACATCCTCAGGACGAACCACCACAGCCATCCGTTCTTGAGATTCAGAGATAGCAATTTCTGTGCCATTCAAGCCCTGGTATTTAAGAGGCACCTTGTTAAGGTCAATTTCCAGACCGTCTGCTAATTCACCGATAGCCACACAGACTCCACCAGCACCAAAGTCATTAGATTTCTTGATAAGACGAGTGACATTGCCATTACGGAAGAGGCGCTGAATCTTACGTTCTTCGATGGCATTCCCTTTTTGAACCTCAGCTCCAGCAGTTTCCACAGACTCAACCGTTTGAACCTTAGAAGAGCCCGTCGCACCACCGACACCATCACGTCCAGTCTTACCTCCAAGGAGGATAATGACATCACCCGCTTCCGGTTTTTCACGGACAACATTGCCCTTAGGAGCCGCTCCGACAACAGCACCAAGCTCCATGCGTTTAGCTACAAAGCCTGGGTGGAAGTATTCACGAACGTAGGTTGTTGCAAGCCCAATCTGGTTTCCGTAAGAAGAATAACCATGAGCAGCTGTCTTAGAAATGACTTGTTGTGGCAATTTCCCAGCACGCGTTTCCGAAATCGGTGCTGTAATATCTCCAGCACCTGAGATGCGCATGGCTTGGTAAACATATGAGCGACCTGACAATGGATCACGAATGGCCCCACCGATACAGGTAGCAGCCCCACCAAATGGCTCAATTTCTGTTGGATGGTTGTGGGTTTCATTTTTGAACATAAGGAGCCATGGTTCCTTGACACCATCAACGTCCACTTCAATTTCGACTGAGCAAGCATTGATTTCATCAGACACTTCCATGTCGTCCAAACGTCCATTAGCACGCTCATAACGACCGAAAATAGTGGCCATATCCATCAAGGTTTGTGGTTTTTCCGTACGCCCCAACTCATCACGCATGGCAATATACTTGTCATAGGTTGACTGCAATTGCTTTTGGAATTTAGAAGCTGAAAAGTCGATGTGTTTCAACTCTGTCTCAAAAGTCGTGTGACGGCAGTGGTCAGACCAGTAAGTATCCAAAACCTTGAGTTCGGTCTCAGTTGGAACGCGCCCGATTGACTTAAAGTAGTCTTGGATAAAGAGCAAATCATCCACTTCCATAGCCATCCCTTGTTCAGCCTTGTAGCGCGCAAAATCTTCCGCTGTATAGCTTTCAAAGAAAGTCAATTTAGGAATGGTCTTGTCTGACTCTGAAAATTCCTGCTTGGCAATCCCTGTCGTGATATCCTTGAAACGAGAATCCACTGGGTTGAGCAGATAGTTCTTGACCGCTTCCAACTCAGTCGCATCAATATCTTCATTCACCAAGTAAAGTTGGGCTGTATTAACCGTTACATCACTTGAACTTCCTAGCAAAAGCAAAGCTTCCTGTGAAGATGCTGCACGCTGGTCAAACTGCCCTGGCAGGCTTTCAATAGCAAAGAAAGCATAGTTAGCAAGATCCGCCTGCACAGCCGCTTCGTCCAAGACGTGGTCTGTCACCTGCTCAGAGAAGATGTGTTTCTCTGCAGGCGCAAACAGGTCCTTAGCCAAGTTAAAGACATCATACACTTGCACAATACGAATACTTTTCAAGCTTGAAATTCCCAAGTTATGCTGGAGTTCTCTAACCAAACTCTCTGATTTGACCTGAAAATCAGCCTTTTTTTCAACAAAAATACGTTTATCCATCAATTCTTATTCCTTTATTTCAGCTCTTGCAATATCCCCAACGACCTTGAGGTTGTTATTTTAGTTCTTGCAACTTTTCCCAAACAATCTCGTAAACGTCTGTTAGTTCTCCCAATCCTCTACGGAGTGAAAAGGTCTGGGGGACCTTTTCAGCCTGAGTCCTTTTAGTTGAGAGACGAAGGTTTTCCGTTGCAAACAGATTATTTCAAACCTTGCAACTTCTCCCAGACAACTTCATAAACGTCTGTTAGCTCTCCCAATCCTCTACGGAAAACATCCTTATCCATGTGGTTGCCATCCGCATCCCACAAACGGCAGTTATCTGGTGAAAACTCGTCTGCCAAGATAATCTTGCCATCCTTGTCAAAACCAAACTCTAGCTTAAAGTCAATCAACTTAAGCCCAATCTCAGCAAACCAAGTTTTCAAAAGTTCATTGATTCGACGAGTTTCTTCCTTCAAGTAGGCAATCTGCTGGTCATCCGCAATCTTTAGGAATTTCACATGCTCGTCATTGATAAATGGATCATCCAAATCATCATTTTTATAGTAAAATTCGACAATCGGAGTTTCAAATGCAACACCTTCGTCTACACCAAAAACGTTTTGAAAAGGAACCAGCAGTATAGTTTCGGAGCACGACTTCCAAAGGAATAATCTTAACCTTTTTATTAAGTTGTTCCGTGTCTGAAAGCTTCTCCACAAAGTGAGTCGCCACACCAGCCGCATTTAATTTCTCAAAAATAAAAGATGAGATCTGATTATTCAACACTCCCTTACCTGCAATCTGCTCCTTCTTGACACCATTGAAAGCAGTCGCCTGGTCCTTGTAAGTTGAAATAATAAGATTTTCATCCTCAGTTGTATAGATATCTTTAGCTTTTCCCGAATAGATTAATTGTTTTGACATTTTAAAGTTCGCCTTTCGTATTACTTGAGCACATTCTACCATAAAAAACCTAAAATTACAAGAATTTAACCGAATAAATAGTAGATGTGTTTCAAAAATCATAAAGAAAAAAAACTGCAAGAAGAATCTTTCTCACAGTTTAAAAATCATTTAACTCTAAAAATACGAACATTACTCTTTGTTCAAAAATTGATCCAAATAATAACGTAGATAACTTTTCTTGCCCGTAATCATCTGCAGGCGACCTTCCACCCCATATCGAAGTTTTTCAGCCTGATCAGAAGTTAGATCAGTCTCCACCTCAATTTTAAAGAAATTTCCTTTCTCAGTCTTAGTGGCTGTCGCATCAATACTTGTAATAGTCGAATCTAGGAAAAGTTGATTCTTGGCATCATGAGTCGTCGTATAGCGAACAGAATCACCAATCTTGATCCTTGCTACATCTTTTGAACTAAGATAGGCTGTAAGTTTAGCTTTCCCTTCTTTCTCCAAGGACGGATAGAGTTGGGCTAGTAGGGCACCTTCTGCTACCATGTTAGAATCACTGGTCTCAGGATTAAGATGAAGCACCCCATCCTCACTCGCCGTAATTTTCCCCTTTTCTAAAAGATTTCCCTGAACCTTCTTACCCGATTCTGCCTCCAAAATTTTCTGGTCTAGAAGGGTCAATTCCTGACCAACCTTAGACAAATGTTGGGATTTAAGGGACTCTAATTGACTGCTTAAGCCTGACGCGTAGGCTTGTTGGGCACCCGAACCTGCATACTGAACACGGTAAGTAGCAAGACTAGATTCTAACTGAGAAAGCTGTGCTTCTACCTGCGAAATTGCCTGAGCCTTAGCTTGCTGATTTTCCTCGCCCTGAGACTTGTAGGACTGGTAGAGAGAGTAGGCTAGATTCTGACTGGCCAAGGAAGTGCCTGTTTCAATAGCTGACTTAGCTGTCTGGTAATCGCGAATTTTAGCCTCTGTTTGGCTGATAAGGTTGCCGATTTCAGCTTGGGTTTGACTAGCTGCTGCATTCTGGGACGCGATGGTCTCATTTTGTTGCGATGTACTAGCCCTAAGACTGCCTGCTTGACTGATGTAGTCGCGAAAGGTGGCTTGGTAGCCAAACTTATCCTCCTCTGGAAAGTAATCCGTCCCTTCTTGCAGGCTCTTTTGCAAATACTCCAATTGCTTTTTTTGATCCTTGAGCATATCCAACTGACTGGCATAAGACTCCGCTTGGACACCCTCTGCCCCTTCTTGATATTGAACCAACAGTTCTCCCTTTTTAACCAGCTTATTTTCTTCCAAATGATTGACAAGAATACGATTGTTGCTAGTTGACTGGATATTTGCAAGGATACGACTAGGCTCGACAGTAGCTCTAGTAGACAAACTCATCTCCTTCTCTGCCAAAGTTACAAAGCCAAGTAAAAACACGAGCAGAAGGGACATGGGTACAATCACCCGACTGGAAAAATTATGGTAACGTCGATTATAAAACTCCGCACTTTCTAAAAATTCTGATTTCATCCTCTCCTCTTTCTAGCTATTCACCAAATGGGCATAAAAGCCACCCCGTGCAAGCAAATCAGCATGCTTTCCTTCTTCGACAATCTTGCCCTGATCCAAGACAACAACTTTCTCTGTCCGCTCAGCAATGGTCAAGCGGTGAGCGATGAAAATCAAGGTCTTGTCTAAAGCCATAAGATTATCGACAATTCGCTTCTCTGTCAGAATATCCAAACTGCTGGTCGCCTCATCCAAAATCAAAACAGGTGCATCTGTCAAGAGAGCACGCGCCAGAGCGATTCTCTGACGTTGGCCACCTGAAATCCCTGCCCCATCCGAAGTCAATTCTGTTTGGTAATTCAGTGGCATGCGCTCAATATCCTCCCGAATCTCTGCCAATTCAACCGCCCGTAAGATATCCTCTTGAGTCGTCCCTTCCTTGGCTCCAAGGAGAAGATTCTCCAAAATCGTTCCGTTAAAGACATAAGGCTGTTGAGGCAGATAGTTGATGTACTGGCGCAAGGCCTTTTTATCAATCTGATTGAGATTGACACCACCCAGACTAATCTCTCCCTGACTTGGATCATAAAAATTAACCATCATCTTGGCCAATGTCGTCTTACCTGACCCTGAAATCCCCACAAAAGCCACCTTAGACCCTTGGGGAATGGTCAAATTGATATCTGACAAGACATCTCGACCATAGCCATACTTGTAGGAAACCTGCTTGAAGGTCATATCTCCCTTCATCAAGCTCAAATCCTCAACTGTTTTCTTCTCCTCAAACTCCGAAGCTACTAGATAAACCTCATTCAGACGGTTATTGGCAACCTGCGCTGTCTGAAGTTTGGTTTGCAGATTGATGATATTTTCCAAAGGATTTGTAAAGTAGACCAGCAAGGTATTATAGGTAATCAACTGCCCCAAACTCATCTTGCCATCCATGACCAGAACAGCCCCCATCCATAGAATACCGACATTGAGCAAGAGATGGGCAACTTTTTTTCAGAGCCTTTTGCTGACTCTCTGCCCGACTATAGGTAAAGGATTTCTTCAGATAATCCACAAATTCCTTATCAATCTTTTGGTAACGCTGACTTTCACTAGTCAAAGACTTAATGGTCTCAATACCGTTGATGTCCTCGATGATAGAAGAAGACAGAACCGCATTGGCTTCCATGGTATCCCGATTCATCTTTTCAAACGGCTTCATAAAGGCAAAGATAATCACTGTATATATAGGAAGTGCCAATAAGGTCATGAAAAAGAGATTGGTATTTTGTGAAAATAAAACAAGAGAAATAATGACAACCGTTGACACATCTAGGAAAATTGAAAGAATGGTCGAAGCCAGCGCGTCAATGATACTGTTAGCATCCGTAAAACGAGACACGATTTCCCCTGTTCTGCGTGTCGCAAAGAAAGACATAGGCAGGTGAAAACATGCTTGATATAGGATAAAATCACATCAATCGACAAGCGTTGCCCCAAAACAAGTAAGAGATACTCCTGAGCATAAGACAAGATCTGCTGGAGAATATAAACGATAACCAGCCCAATAGAAATAATCCCCAGTGTCGAACGCATCTGATCTGGCACATAGGTATCAATGATAGACTGTAGATAATAAGAACCCACAATATTAATCAAAGTGACCAAGAGTGTTGCCAAAACGATATTGGCAATCAAGCCACGTTGCTTCACTAATATAGGGATAAAAGAGAGAAGGCCATTCTTTTGATCCTTATGAGGCTTATAGTCTGGACTAGGCGCCATAAACAAAGTCACTCCCGTCCATTCTTCCGCAAAACGCTCACGTGGCAGTTTGGTCAATTTCACCCCAGGATCTGGATCGGCAATATGAATGCTGTCCTTATCCTGCCCAGTCACCACATAGTAGTGAAGCAATCTCCCTTCCTTAAGCACATGGGCAACAAAAGGAAAAGTCAAATCTGGCAAGTCAAAGAGCGTCATATCTGCCCTAATAGCTCGCGTCTCAAAGCCAATCTCCTCTGCCACCTTGACCAAGCCCAAGGCCGTCGTCCCATCCATGGTCGTCTTTGCCAATTCTCGTAAGTGAGCCAAAGAATAATAGCTACCATAGTAGCCAAAAACCATGGCTAATGAAGCTACACCGCAGTCCATCTGATCCACCTGCGGACGATAGTGACGTTTCCCAAATTTCATATTCATCTCCTTTTTTCTAAACTCATCTGATAATACCTATCTTACCCCAATCCCCAAACAAAAACTTGACTTCCTTCCCAAATGCGCCTATCTCCCTCCCAACTGCACTTTTGGGATAAAAATAGGCAGAACAAATGTCCTGCCTACTAAAAAATATGGTATGAAAGGAAAGTGATTTTTTACTGACACCCTAGGCAAGCTTGGAACAAATAAATCATTGATAGTAACATTGTGACATCCTATTTATTACTTCAATTTCTAATGTCCCTGCTATTTCTAAGCCACCTCTGGTATGATCTATTCATAGTCAGAATAGATAACACCGTTCTAAATTACGATTCATAGTTACTCCTTTTAAACTCCATTGTGATGCATCCTTAGATTCTACCCCAGCCATTTTTCAGCGAAGGCTAACAAGTCATTCTTAACTGTTCACCCTACTTGCTTTTTATTGGCCTTATATCCTAGATAAAAGAGCCCAAATAAAACAGGGTAAATTTCTAGATAAAATAGGGTATTGATCGGATTTTTCAACATCAAATACGTTACGTTGTAGATTATGAGCGATACGATAAAATAACCCTCAGCGAAGCCTAATAAAAATGTTTTCAAGCTAGACTCCTATTTACCTGACAAGAATGGCGGAAAAACGCTACCATTCTCATTCACAAAATCCTTTTGATTCATGTTCTTCATTTATAGTTTTGATTATTTTTTGACAAATCTTTGCGAAAAATACCAAAATATCCTGCGAAAAGCAAACCAACTAAAGTCCATTGCCAATTAAAGGATACTAACGAACCTGTACGAATCACATGAAGCGCGACATTAAGAGTTATTCCCAACAAAGGACATATCGTGGCTAATTTAGGTAACAATGTATTGAGATTAAGATTGCGACTGTTCATTATCTAACGCCCACGACGAGCCAAATCTGAACCAAATGTGTAACCAGCCCCAAATGCGCCAAATGCAATAGCACTTAGGCCAAATATAATCGAAATAGGTTCAATTCCTCCTTCAATTACTTGCAAATCTTTCTCATCAACTACTTGAAATTTATCCATTCTTTTCTCCTTTACTTCTATATAATAAAATGAATACCATTAAAAACAATGAAATTGTTGGTATATTAAAATCATCAAACCATGTAGGTAAGGGTAGCTTATTCACATCAGCTACCAACCTGATAATTGTATAAGATATTGAACTAAGTAATACCATAAGCTCAGGCCAAATCTTCAGCATTAATTTAACAAATCTCATATATAAATCCAAAATTATGGTCGATTAGCATAATATCCTGCAGCTATGCCTGCACCTGCTGAAGCTGTAGCAAGCGCAGCTACACCTCCAATTAATTTCCAACTAATAACTACACCACCAATAATAATTGGTGCAATTCCCCCATCTACATTCATCAACTCTTCTTCTGTAAGAGCTACAAAGTTCTGTTCCATTTTGTCAAAATTTGTCATCTTTTTCTCCTCTTATTCTATTTTTTCTAAATCTTATCCTCTAAAAAATGGAGTTCCAATAAATACACTACGTAACAATAGACCTGTAATTAAACCCCGTTGATAACTTTCCTTGCTACCACCCACCAGCAAGGCTAAGTCGCTTTCCTTTAATACTTCAATAGTACACTTATCATTCATTTCATTCATCGCTTATCCCCTAAAAACCTAAACCTCTACGAAATCCAACGTACCAATCTGCAAGTGTCTTCGTCCAATTTTCTCCACCTTGAATATCGGTCAATTCTTCCGAAGTCAGCTCAACAAATCCATAATAATGTTCTTTCATTATTTTATTCCTTTCTTTTTTCCCTCTCACTTATCTATTCGAAAAACAATCCGAAAATGAACAACTAAATTAAATTTTATTTAAAAAATAATTTAATGAACCACGGATACAAGATTGGTAGATACATAAACCAGGCTCCTTTCCTTTTCCTCTTACTTATCTATTCGAAAAAGAAGTCAAAAAAATAAGAATATCAGAAAATTTTCCGACATTCTTATTGATAATTTGATTCAAGTCTAACAGATATTAGACATTGAGATGTTTTTTAAGAGTTCTTCTGGCTGTTCGTGATACGGGGAAGTGCAAGCCTTCTAACAGGGTCACTTCTGTCGCAGTCATCTCTTCAATGGCATGTAAACTGACCAACGTATTGCGATTGGCATAGACAAAGTAATCTTTTTCAGCCTTAGCAGCGATATCCTTGAGACTGCCATAAATGGTCTTGATAGAATGATTGGCATAATAGACTTGATACGATGGGATTCCACTGAAGTTTCAAAGGCTAAAATCTCATGGTAGGGCAGAGTAAAGCCCCGTCTCCCCTCAAAACTATAGGTGAAGAGACGCATATTTTCCCTCTTATCCACTGCTAATACATAGTCCAAACAGCGCTCCAGCTGATAACGGTAATCCTCCTCAGACTGATCCTTGGAAATAAAATCCAAGGCAGACAAGTGGTAGCTAAAAGCTAGAGGCAAGGCCTCCGAGTGCGTAGACACAAAGACAATGCTTGTAAAAGGATCCTGCTCCCGAACCTGTTGAGCAACCTGAAAGCCCCGTTCACGCTCTCCATCAATCTCTAAATCCAATAAATAGAGCTGGTAATTGTCAAAATACTGAGAATACTTTTCAACATCTCCATAGTTTTTGGCAATATCAATCTCCAATCTTAAATTACGAGAGCGACCGATATCTAGTAAAGTCTGCTCTATCCGTCCCTGCTGGACTCTATCGTCTTCCAAAACTAAAATTCTCATTCCTCTCCCCCTCGTTTCTCATTCTTAAATGGCAATTCTAAATCTTGTCTAAAGGTCGTCTCTCCTAGTTGGGTATCTAAGTTTAAATCATAATGAAAAACCATATCCTCCAAGGTCGCTAAGCCCAGTCCACTGTGGCTTCCCTTGGTCGAATAACCCTTTTGACTGAGAATGCTGGGATTCAGTTCTTCTTTCTTACGAGTGTTTTCAATGATAAAACGAACACTCCTATCACCTGCCAACAAAGCAACCCGAATCTGCGGATTTTCAGCCTCACTGGCTGCCTCTAAGGCATTTGTCGTGAGGATAGAGAGGATACGGATAGCCTCCAACATCGGCAATGTCAGCTCTTCAACAACCCCCACCGTCTCCAAACTAAAATGAATTCCCTGCTTATCTGCCACAATCATGGCTTTGGCCAAGGTATTACGAATGGCTATGTCATGAATATTGTGAAGATTAAAGGCTGTGTAATCTGCCTTTCTCAGCTTTTCATTTGTCTTTAGAAAAACATCTTGATAATGGTAGACACCTCAGCCATGTCTTGATTGGCTATGGCAGGCTCCATGCTGGCGACAATTCCTGCAAAATCATGACGGAAACCTCGAACTTCATCATAGAGATGACCTAGCTTATCCACTATTCCTTGCAAGGAACGATTTTCATCTTCCTGTCTCTGAATGGTTTGCTCATCACGATAAACCTGCTCCAAATGCTTGATGTAAAAGAGCCAAGAGAAAAAGAGAATGAAAATCAGGAGAGAAATGGTCGTGTCAAAACGAACATAGAAAGGATTACATCCTCCAGACATGATGGATGAAAACAGTCTGAAACCAAACAATAAGGATAAGATCCACATACTTTTCGTCACTAACGATTGAAATTTATCTAAAAATAATATATTGAGATCAATTCCCCATCGTCTTAAAATGACAACAGACAAAAACAACGAAATCAAACTAAATACAGAATTAAATCCACTATGCAAGAAATCAGATAGTTCAGAGTAGTCAAATATCAATCGTATTATAAATGTCAAAATCAAATATCGAATACTTTGATAAAACATAAATAGATAAGGGCAAGAAAGAGAGCTTCCTTCTCTTTTTCTTTAACACAATCCAAAATATTATATAAAAAGAATAATAAAATTGCCAAACATGCAAGAAACTCGGAAAAACGAAGGTAGCAAATAGCTGAAAAACTACCCAAAGAAATATAGAGCGTTTGTCATAAAATGCTTTAGAGAGTTGACTACCTAGATAAATCGGAGGAGCTAAAATATTGATTAAAATCAATATAAACACTAAAAATTCAAGTAATATAATCATAAATCTGTTTAGTTAACACATTTTAATCAAAATACTATCTTGGCTCTGGGAGTAGATGTAGCCAATGGTAAATATCTTCAAAAATCCCTCCACCATTCACTTCCTCCAATACCTCTGGGGTTAACTCTTCAAATTGCTCCAATTCTACAAATATATTTTTCATTTCCATGACAGACTCCTTTTCATTATTTTATAGATAACTCTATCCCCTGCTCCATCTACAAAAGGCTTTAGTTTCCTTTTAAAATACAAGAAATCTAAAGCCTCCTGAAAATGGTATATTGGTTAGAGTGTTAACAATTAGTTGTGAAGATATTATTTTTATTTAACCACGACCACTTTATAATATTCGTTTGAGTGTGGAGATTCAATTTTAATTTTTTCACCATATAAACCATCAATTTCTTTATCAAGGAAATTTGAAACTCCTGATGGCAAGCGTTTCATCTTAAGAATTTCACCAGATTGATCCGCATAGGCTAGGATATGATGGTGTGTAGTGGTTGCTCCATCATCAATTAATACAAAGTAACCTGTTTTGAGCTTACCTTGCTCATTTTCTAAATAGTATAGTTTATTGTTATTGATTGTAAAGTTAGTAGCTCCAAGACGAAGTCGTGCACCTGGATTTTCTAAATAGACATCATTGCCAACTTTTTTAATCTCTGAATAGGTTGTCATTGCTGGGATATTAACCACACGATGTCCATTTTCATCAAAGTAGTAACGATTTGGTAAGTTTTGGAAGTTCTGTACAACTGCCTTAGAATCAATTTCTTGTCCTTCATCTTTATTATCTACCAGAGCTAAGGTTGTATTTGAAACCTCATCCCCATATTTGTCGGAAAACTTCTTGAACTCTGGTCTGATATACCAAGCATTTTTTTCAATAATAACATCGTCACCTTTAGCATTTAGCAAATATTCTTGCCCATCTCCAAGTTTGACAATATCATGAATATTGTATCCAGAATCTTTTCTATTTGCTAGATAGCCATCCTTACCAATGACATAACTTTCCCCATCACTGGCTGGAACAGCTCTATCTGCGACCATTGCACCTGATTTTTCAAAGTAAGACCATTGACCATTTGCAGTTGCCCATCCTGTTGCCATAGCGCCACTGCCTTTTAGGTAGTACCAAGTAGACCCTTCTTTGTACCAACTGTGCGCATAGCACCACTATCTGCTAGTGAGTACCATGTGTTACCTTCCTTGTACCAGCCAGTACGCATAGCGCCACTATCTGCTAGGGAATACCATGTATTTCCGTCTTTGAGCCAGCCTGTCTGCATTTTACCAGTGCCGTCGAAGTGATACCATGAGCCAGCATTTTGTACCCATTTATCCTTAGCTAGACTGCCATCTTGTGAAAGATTCCAGTCAGCACCATTTTTAACCCAAGTATCTGCAGCTTGTGCTTGGTTGATAGACAAAAGTAGAGCAGCACCTGCAAGCAAACCAAGTGTGAGTAGTTTAGATTTTTTCATAGCCATTTCCTCCTTTATTGAATAGCTATAGGAGGGTTTCCCCTCTTTATTTAGCTATATTCTAATACTTTTCATAATCAAAGTCAATAATATTGTGAAAGATTAGACAATATTACCAATATCTACGAATTGTATTTTGAGTAATACCGTATTGATCCATATAAGAAACATATTGACCTGGATATGGAGCATGAACTACCTTTCCACCACCAACATAAATACCTACATGGTCATTTGTCTCTTCACTATTATACAAAATCAAATCTCCAGCTTGTTGAGAACCATTACTTACATAACTTCCTCCTGTTGCTTGACCATAGGTCACTCTAGGAATACTAATATCGAACTTAGCATGAATAGCCATCGTAAATCCTGAGCAATCTACGCCACTATTCAAATCTGCCCCACCCCAAACATATGGGATTTTCCCTACAAATGTCTCGGCATATTCACCAAGTGCCTGTCCACGATTTTCTACCCATACACCACTGGCTCTAAAGAAGTATGGTGTACCATTCACACGTTGATAACCAGTGACCATAGCACCACTAGCAGATAAGTAGTAATAATTACCATCAGGTTGAATCCAAGTATTTTCTTTCATCCATCCTTGGTCATCAAAATAGTACCACTTGCCATCTAATTGTTCCCAATTTTTAGCATAACCACCTGAACCGTATTTAAACCACCATTTACCATTGGTTTGCATCCATGTTCCTTTCGGATCACGATATTGATTGAAAGCTTTCTTCTCTTGATTTCCCTCTGCTTGGGTTTCTTTATCTTCAAAC
>CAKMOM010000090.1:0-3940 GCA_927910965.1 uncultured Streptococcus sp. | reverse complement strand
CAATATGGGGAAAATTTTTCCAGATGGCAAGGCTCATTTTGATCCAGTGACCCATAAAATCTTAAAACCAGATGATTGGGAAGAAAAATATGCTCCAGAACCTGCTATTAAAAAAGGAACTGCAGCGCCAGCTCAAGGCTTATGAGCGTCATAAAAGAGAGAAATAATACTCAATGAAAATCAAAGAGCAAATTAGGAAACTAGCCGCAGGCTGTACTTGAGTACGACAAGGCGACGTTGACGCAGTTTGAATTTGATTTTCAAAGAGTATTAAACATCGAAACAGGGAGTGAGTCAGTGGCTCATTCCCTATTTCAACATTTTTCTATTATGGTTTTACAACTTCTGCTGCTTCAACCTTACCATTGTTCATGGTCATCATGTAAGCAGTTTTGACTGTGTTGTGGTCTGCATCGAAGCTTGTTTGACCAGTTACACCTTCAAAGTCTTTTGTTTTAGCAAGGTTATCCTTGATTTCACCAGAGTTTTTAGCACCTTTTGCTGCGTTTGCTACAAGGTGAACTGAGTCATAAGCCAAGGCTGCAAATGTTGAAGGCTCTTCGTTGTACTTAGCACGGTAAGCATCAAGGAAAGCTTTTGCTTTAGCTGAAACTTCTACAGTAGTTGAGAAGCCTGAGATAAAGTAGATGTTTGATGCTTTTTCAGCAGTTGCTTGTTGTACAAACTCTTCACCATTAAATCCATCACCACCAACGATTGGTTTGTCAATTCCCATACCACGCGCTTGGTTTACAATTTTACCAGCTTCAGTGTAGTAACCAGGAACGATGATAGCATCAAAATCTTTCCCTTTCATTTTTGTAAGGGCTGCTTGGAAGTCTGTGTCACCTGCTACGAAAGTTTCATCTGCAACGATTTCACCCTTGTAAGCTTCACGGAAGGCTTTGGCAATACCTTTAGCATAGTCGCTGGCATTGTCAGTGTAAAGAACAACTTCTTAGCTTGCAATTTTTCAGAAACATAGTTTGAGATAATTTTTCCTTGGAAGCTATCTTGGAAAGTTCCGATAAAGAGGTAATCTTGACCTTTAGTCAATCCATCTTGAGTCGCACTTGGTGAAATCAATGGAACACCTGCTTTTGTAGCGTTCGCTACCGCAGCTGCAGTTGCACCAGATGTCGCAGGTCCTACGATTGCTGATACTTTAGATTGGGTTACAAGGTTAGTTGTTACTGAAGCCGCCTCAGCTGTTTCAGACTTGTTATCTTTATCGACTACTTCGATTTGTTTTCCATCGATACCACCTGCTGCATTGATTTCATCAACGGCAAGTTGGGCACCTTTTTGTTCAGATGTTCCGTATGCTGCTACGGCACCAGTTTCCTCAAAGTTAAATCCGATTTTGATTGTCTTTTCCTCTACTGAGTTACCAGCAGCGTTTGACGCTCCAGACTTCACTTCTCCACAGGCTGCAAGAAGTGCTACACTTGCAAGCGCCACAAACGATAGGGCAAATTTTTTTCTTCATCTTTTTTGTCTCCTTATTTCTTAAATAAATAGCATGTTAAGAATATACCGAATTATCAGAAAATTGTCAACACTTTTCTTGAACTTTTTCAATGATAACGTTTCCTATCGATAAAGATTGCCCACAAAGGGTGTTTCCAATGCTCTTGGATATGACAAACTCTGACTTTTTTTTATAAACTTTTCCTTGCCCAAGCGCCCGACCAATTGCTCCACTTCTTGAGTTGGAACATAAAGCTGTAAGTAACGATGTTTCTTGGAATGATAGGTAATATCTCCATAATCCTGCAGTTTTTTGGCATCACGATTATAGTAAAGATAGATAATCAAGCCAGATCGATTGACTTTTTCAAACATGATAAATCCTCTTTCTAAGAAATCTCTCCCTATTATACCAAAAAAAGCAAACCCAGTCGAGTTTGCCTTCTTTGATCATTAATTCAATGAATTGTTGGCCATGATTTCATCAATAAAGCCATATTCAAGTGTTTCTTGGGCGCTCATCCAGTTATCTCGTTCTGCATCTGCATGGACTTTTTCGATTGACTGGCCTGAATTTTCAGCCAAGATTTTTTCCAAGGTATTACGAGTTTTAAGCAAGTGTTCTGCAGCGATCGCCATATCGGTTTGTTGAGTACCACCACCTGTACCACCCATTGGTTGGTGGATCATATATTCAGCATTTGGAAGCATGAAGCGTTTTCCTTTTGCTCCACTTGATGCAATAACAGTCCCCATAGATGCAGCCATTCCCATAACGATGGTTTGGACATCTGCCTTGATAAAGTTCATGGTATCAACGATTGCCAAACCAGCTGAAACAGACCCCCCAGGTGTATTGACATAAAGGTAAATATCCTTTGTACTATCTTGGGCATCCAAGAAAAGCAACTGGGCAATAACAGAGTTGGCCATATTGTCTTCAACTGGGCCTGTCAGCATAATGATGCGGTCTTTAAGAAGACGTGAGTAAATATCGTAGGAACGTTCTCCACGGCTTGTTTGTTCAATAACTACAGGAATCATTTATTTCTCCTTTTGAGTTTTAATTTTATTGGTCAAATGACTGAAGATAAGACTATTATAATATCTTGGTCAAAAAAGGTCAAATTTTTGCTCTGTTTTCATTAGACAGAAACAAAAATTCAACCTCCTTTCGTGACTGGAAATCCTTTTCCAAGTCAATCCCTTTTTTATTTTATTTTGTACCGAACAAGCGGTCCCCAGCATCTCCAAGACCTGGAACGATATAACCGTGTTCGTTCAAGCGTTCATCCAAGGCTGCTGTAAAGATTTCTACATCTGGATGAGCTTCTTGAAGGGCTTTAACACCTTCTGGAGCAGATACAAGGCAGACAAATTTGATATTTGATGCGCCACGTTTTTTAAGAGAATCAACAGCCAAGATTGCTGAGCCACCTGTTGCCAACATTGGGTCTACCACAAAAATTTGACGTTGGTCAATATCTTCAGGCAATTTCACCAAGTACTCAACTGGTTGAAGCGTTTCTTCATCACGGTACATACCGATGTGGCCAACTTTAGCAGCTGGAACCAAGCTCAAAAGTCCATCAACCATCCCGATACCTGCACGCAAGATTGGAACGATAGCCAATTTCTTACCTGCCAATTGTTTTTGAACTGTTTTTGTGATTGGTGTTTCGATTTCTACATCTTCTAGTGGAAGATCACAAGTACTTCATACCCCATCAACATTGCAATCTCATCTACTAGCTCACGAAAAAGCTTTTGTAGAAGTATCTGTACGACGCAAGATTGACAATTTGTGTTGAATCAGTGGATGATTAATAACTTCAATTTTTCCCATTTTTGGAATTCCTTCTTTCAATTTATTCTTCTTATTATACCAAAAAACGGTTTAAAAATCTTTCTAAACCATTTATTTTTGATAATTTTTACATTAGATCTGCCTCTTTAAGAGCTGCTTGTACTGTCTCAAGTGGTAAATGAGTCAATTCTGTTCCCTTTTCTTGATAAAGGTATTGGGCGTAGTCGTCCATTCGGTACTGGTTGATATAAACCACACGCTTACAACCGACCTGAAGCAATTGTTTGGTACAATTCAGACAAGGAAAATGGGTTACATAGGCTGTAAAGCCTTTAGGAACACCACGTTCTGCACCTTGAAGGATAGCATTGACCTCAGCGTGAAGGGTGCGAACACAGTGGCCTTCAATGACCAGACATTCGTGGTCAATACAATGCTCGGTACCTGACACCGAACCATTGTAACCAGTGGAAATAACCTTATTATCCTTAACCAGAATCGCACCCACTTTGGCACGTTTACAAGTGGAACGATTGGCAATTAGTAGGGCTTGGGCTGCAAAATACTCATCCCATGCTAGTCTTTTTTCAGTCATCTCTTTTCTCCTTTTCTCTATTTTTATAAACTTTCTGGTATGACAAATATATTGATTTTATTTTAAAA
>CAKMOM010000089.1:0-4520 GCA_927910965.1 uncultured Streptococcus sp. | reverse complement strand
ACGAACCTCTCCAACCATTTGGGATGTTCTCATTGCTATTGCTGGTGGGATTGCTGGTGTGATCGGTTCAAGGAAAAAAGAAGCAAACAATATCGTGCCAGGAGTAGCCATTGCTACAGCTCTGATGCCGCCTATCTGTACTGCTGGCTATGGTTTAGCTAATGGGAATGTACGATTTTTTATTGGGGGCTCTCTATCTTTTCTTGATCAACTGTGTCTTTATCATGCTAGCCAACATTGTTGGAACAAGAATTTTGATGAGAAAATCTCCTTTAACTTCATTTAAAGAGCTGAGCATTAAAATGAGAATTGGCTTGATATCTTTGATTGTATTGTTGATTCTTCCAGCTAGCTATTCGGCAGTTACTCTGACAATAGAACAAGCGCGCAAAGAAGGGATCAAACAGTTTGTAGGAAAAGAGTTCGCCAATTATACGGTTATTAATCAAGTCTACAAGTCAAGTAACAATGAATTGGTCTTGACGGTTGTTGGAGATCCGATTTCAGAAGAAGAATTAGAAACACTCCACCAAAAACAAGCCTCTTACGGTATTCAATCTGTTCAATTGAAAGTGAATCAAGTTCAGAACTCGCCAACATTAGATAGTGAAGCGACCAAGGAATTTTATGAAAACATTGACAAGTATATTGATCAAAAACTCTCTGAAAAAGATTCACAAAAAGATCTCGTAAAAGAAAATGAAGCAGACAAGGATTGAGGATACTGACTTTATCTAACTCATGAAAGTAAATCTTGTGTGGTGGTTTGGTCAATCACTACTAGCTCGGATTAAATAATACTCTTCGAAAATCAAATTCAAACCACGTCAGCGTCGCCTTACCGTACTCAAGTACAGCTTGCGGCTAGCTTCCTAGTTTGCTTTTTGATTTTCATTGAGTAAAAATATAAAAAGCAACAGCTGAAATAGTTGTTGCTTTTTAGGTAGCTAGGATTTTATCTCTTATTTCTCAACGCGTGATTTGTTGGCGATATCAGCTAGGATAGCTTGAACAAAGTCATCAACTGAGACAGTTTGTGTTTCTTTTTGGCCATAGCGACGAACGTTAACAGTTCCGTCTTCCATTTCCTTGTCCCCAACGATCAATTGGTAAGGAATCTTGCTTGTTTGTGACGCACGGATCTTGAACTGCATTTTTTCATTGCGCTCATCTACATCTGCACGGACACCACGGTCACGGAGTTTTTTAGCTACTTCCCATGCGTAGTCCACGTGTTTTTCGTTAGATACTGGGATGAGAGTTACTTGGTGAGGTGCTAGCCATGTTGGGAAGGCACCCTTGTAGTTCTCAATCAAGATAGCTGTGAAGCGTTCCATAGTTGAGATAACTCCACGGTGGATCATAACTGGACGGTGCTCTTCACCATCAGCTCCGATATATTTAAGGTCGAAGCGTTCTGGAAGCAAGAAGTCAAGTTGGATAGTAGAAAGAGTTTCTTCTTTTCCAAGAGCGGTCTTAACTTGAATATCCAATTTTGGTCCGTAGAAGGCTGCTTCACCTTCGGCTTCAAAGTAGTCCACGCCCATTTCATCAAGGGCTGCACGAAGCATGGTTTGAGCATTTTCCCACATCTCATCGTTGTCAAAGTACTTGTGAGTATCTTGAGGGTCACGAAGAGAGAGGCGGAAGCGGTATTCAGTCAAGTTGAAATCTTCATAAACATCGATAATCAACTGAAGGGCACGCTGGAATTCTTCTTGGATTTGTTCTGGAGTCACAAAGAGGTGACCGTCGTTGAGTGACATTTCACGTACACGTTGAAGACCAGTGAGGGCACCAGATTTTTCATAACGGTGCATCATACCGATTTCAGCAATACGGATTGGCAACTCACGGTAAGAATGAACATGGTGTTTGAAGACTTGGATGTGGTGCGGACAGTTCATTGGACGAAGGACAAATTCTTCCCCGTCACCCATGTCCATAGTTGGGAACATGTCTTCTTGGTAATGATCCCAGTGACCAGAAGTCTTGTAAAGTTCAACAGAAGCAAGTGGTGGAGTGTATACGTGTTGGTAGCCAGAAGCCAACTCTTTGTCTACGATGTAGCGTTCCAATTCACGACGGATAGTCGCACCATTTGGCAACCAGAATGGAAGTCCTTGACCAACCTCTTGAGAAATCATGAAGAGATCAAGCTCTTTACCAAGTTTACGGTGGTCACGTTCCTTAGCTTCTTCACGCATTTGAAGGTAGTTTTTCAAGTCTTTTTTGTCAAACCAAGCTGTACCGTAGATACGTTGCATCATAGCGTTGTCGCTATTTCCACGCCAGTAAGCACCTGCTACATGGAGAAGGTGGAAGATTTGGATACGGCCTGTTGAAGGGACGTGTGGGCCACGGCAAAGGTCTACATATTCACCCTGACGATAGATAGTCAAACCGCCTTCGTCTTCTGAGTGTTCTTCAATCAATTCCAACTTGTAAGGGTCGTTTTTAAAGATTTCACGTGCCTCGTCTTTAGTCACTTCTTCACGAATTGATGGGAAGTTTTCTTTGACAATTTTTTGCATTTCTTCTTCGATACGAGGAAGGTCTTCGTTAGAGATTTGACCAGCTGTGTTGTCAGTATCGTAGTAGAAGCCGTCCTCGATGGCTGGACCAACACCCAAGTGAATGTCTGGGAAAAGACGACGAGCTGCTTGGGCAAACAAGTGAGCGGCTGAGTGACGCAAGATTGGAAGGGCATCTTCGTGGTCAGGTGTCACAATTTCGATGCTTCCATCTTCAGTGATAGCACGAGTAGTGTCGATGAGTTTGCCGTTAAATTTACCAGCCAAGGCTTTTTTTGCTAGGGAATTGCTGATAGATTGGGCAATTTCAAAAGTTGTAACGCCAGATTCGAATTCACGAACAGCGCCATCTGGGAAAGTAATGTTAATCATGATGTTCTCCTTACTTATATTATTGACGAATGTGTTAACCCTATTCTGAAAACAGGGACAGAGGATTTTGAAAGCTAGAAAAACAAAAAGCGACATCCTCAAAAGGACGTCGCAACGTGGTTCCACCTTCATTTATGTACCTCAAAAGAGAGGGACACCTCTGATTGGCTCTAACGTGGCCACCGTTTTATGTTGTCATAAAAAACTCAAGAGTAGTATCAGTTTAGGCTCTCTATGCGTTTCCAGCAACCACGCACTCTCTAGTAGAAAGGGACTAAGTGACTTGTCTCTATGGATTATTATAGCATGATTGTGAGATTTTTCAAGGATTTTGTGAAAGTTTTTTGTTTTTCATTTTTGTAGAATATGCTTGATGCCAATACCGGAAGCCATGCCCACCAGAGCCAAGGTTTCATAGATTAGCAAGTAAATTAGTATAAACTCACCAAAAGTTATGATAGTAAAGCAAAAGAGCAGTCCGTTACCAATTAACCACCAAAGTGAGAAACGGAAACGGTAGCTATAGAGTAGCGATATAATCAAGATTACCAGAGGTGTAAAGAAGAGAATATTATTTACGTAGAGACTCTTGAGCAAAAGGGGGGTCAGAAATAATTAGTGATAACAACTGATAAAGTGGCCAATAAAAGAAAAATATGACCAGATAGTAGGGGAGATGGGAATAGAATCTAGGCATGATAATCACCTCGTTTAAAAACAGACAACTTAGATTTCTTGTTATAATCATTATAGCATATTTAAAACAAGAAAGTAAATCTGTTGACAAAGAAGTTAGTTATTGGTAGAATAGGGATTGTCGTAAAGACAAATAACTTCTTCTTGGTTACAGGCATGCCAACCTGTCACTCGGATGAAGCCAAATAAAAAGGAGAAACATCATGGCAATCTCAAAAGAGAAAAAAAATGAAATCATTGCACAATATGCACGTCACGAAGGTGATACAGGTTCAGTAGAGGTTCAAGTTGCTGTCCTTACTTGGGAAATCAACCACCTTAACGAACACATCAAACAACACAAAAAAGACCACGCTACTTACCGTGGATTGATGAAAAAAATCGGTCGCCGTCGTAACTTGCTTGCATACTTGCGTAAAAACGACGTTAACCGTTACCGTGAGTTGATCAACTCTCTAGGACTTCGTCGTTAATTCAAGATACAAAGGCCGTCAAAAGCACAAAGCAAAAATAGGAAAATTGACGAAGAAACTTTAGTTTTTAGGAAATTTTATCTTTTTTGCCAAGTGCTTAGGCCGTGTTCAATTGAGCATATCTTGATAATGAAGCTACTCTAAAATGGGTAGCTTTTTTGTATGGATTTTAGCCGGGCTCAAATCAGCTCTCTGACTTCAGAGGGCTTTTTTATTGAGGTTTTTATCGGTCACAATTTTGGAGATCTACAAAACTGAGTAACCCACCTTAATAGCGGATTGTGTGTTTTATCGGTCACAATTTTGGAGACTACAAAAACCTCAAATGGTATCAGCTAATTACACCATAAAGGTGCGCAGCTACTCGGCTTGAAAAAGCCGAGTAGCTGTCTGCAAGCCCCTCGAAGAGCCCACACTTTACGAAGTAAAGTATAGTATGTTATAC
>CAKMOM010000088.1:0-23006 GCA_927910965.1 uncultured Streptococcus sp. | reverse complement strand
TGAATGGGAAGTAAGATGGCGCAGACGGATCTGACGCTCTTCACCGAACATTTTTGCACAATCAACTGAAGGGTTCCTTGAAGATCAGCCATAGAGATATTTTCCCAACAACTAAGCCTTCAATTGGTGGAACTGGTGACTGTGGGTCGCATCGTCCGTATCACGACGGAAGACACGCCCTGGTGAGATCATTTTCAAAGGACCTTTTGAAAAATCATGGGCATCCATAGCACGCGCCTGCACTGGAGACGTGTGAGTACGGAGTAAGATTTCTTCTGTGATGTAGAAAGTGTCCTGCATGTCGCGAGCTGGGTGGTCTTTGGGAAGATTCATACGTTCAAAGTTATAGTAGTCTTGTTCAACTTCAAAACCATCCACTACTTGGTAACCCATCCCGATGAAGATGTCTTCAATTTCCTCACTGGTTTGTGTGAGGATGTGACGGTGACCAGTCGCAACTGGACGACCTGGAAGCGTAACATCAATGCTCTCACTTGCTAGTTGAGCTTCAACTTTCTTTTCTTCCAAGAGCTTAGCTGATTCTTCAAATGCAGCTGTCAAAACATCACGAGCTTCATTGACGTGTTTTCCGATAACAGGGCGCATTTCTGCTGATACATCCTTCATCCCTTTAAGAATTTCAGTAAGGGAACCTTTTTTACCAAGGACAGAGACGCGCAATTCTTGCAGCTCTTTTTCATTTTCAGCATAAATCTGCTTCAAGCTAGCTAGCGTTTCTTCACGAAGCGCTTTTAATTGTTCTTCAATAGTTGACATAATTCCTCCATCAGTCTCTCGTAGATAAAAAGAAAACCACATGCCAAAAACTCCACTCGGAGCGTTGACACGCGGTACCATCCGTTTTTATCTGACAAGTCAGACCTTTATTTCTGAATCCATAGGCAAGTGAATTCACCCAGCTTTCATATAGAGAGCTTTCAGTCACGGCTCTCCTCCCTGATATATTTCCCTTAGGCTACTAGTCTTGCGGATTTCTATTCAATTACTACATAGTTTATCAGATTTTTAGTTAAAAAACAAGTTAGATTAGACTAATTTCAGTATAAAAAGGAACAAGACACAATGCACTACCTATTTGTAGGGTCTGTTTCATCTGCTTTCCGTTTCAATAAGAGAGTTGTTGCTTGATTAAAACCCTCACACCAGTTATACCATTTTGCTTCATACTCATCTTGAGGTAAGATATGATTTTTTAAATCCAGAACAGAGTAAATCTTTCTTTCCTCGCAAGCTTGCGCATAGAGATAATACAGTTCATCACCGCCGTCTCTATCAAACTCAGCAGAAATCACATCCCGACCTGCCAATAAAGCCTGATAAGCCCTGTGATGCCCATCTGTAATCAACAAGCAATCTCCGAACGCAAGAATACTGATCGGGTCAACATTGATCATTTCTGAAGACTGATAAAGTGTCTGGATGCCTTCTAGTTTCTTTTCTGATAAATATAGTTGAGTTGGATGAAGATCTTTTATGTTGACTTTCATTTCTTTCTCCTCAAGAGAATTTGATATTCACTTCTGCTTACCTTTAAATCGCCATTGGAAGCGTAACTTGTCATAGAAAGGAAATTCGATAAACAAGACTCCCAAGCCCACACAGAGACTGGCAAGGACGTCTGATGGATAATGAACTCCCAGATAGACCCTTGATACCAGCACACTGACTAGGTAGAGACCTAGCACGATTTGCACGATTTTTCTCCAGACTGGATCTTTCATCCGTTGACTGAGAATGACAATCAGAGAACCGACCATCAAGGTTACAGCCAGAGAATGGCCGCTTGGAAAGGAAAATCCCTTCTCCTCAACCAAGTGTAAAATAGCTGGTCGTGGACGCTGGTAGATATTTTTAAAGGTCACGATTAAAAGACCTGCCAAAGCCAGATTTCCCAGCATAAAGAAACTTTCTATCTTCCATCGCTTACGATAAAAGACAAAGGCTGTAATGACAACCCAAGTAATAATCACTGGAATATCAATCAGGCGTGTAATGGCTCGGAAGAGAGTAGTCAAATAATCTGGCAAGTCTCCTCGAACGGCAGTCTGTATCGGTTGGTCAAAACCGACCAGCGTTTCAGGGTAAAATTTGACCATGTAGCCAAGAATAACGAAAAGTAAAAGGGCAAAACTGCCCTTCATTAAAAATGTTTGTTTATCTTTCATAGTGTTTTAAGGTTGGTTTCAAAAGGACGTACAACAACCAGAATGAAACAGAAAAGATTATACCCTCAATCAAGTTAAAAGGTAATACCATGGTCATTAGGTAGTTGGAAAGTCCCAAAATTTTTCCAATATCAAAGTTAGCAAACTTAGCGTACAAAGGAACAGCATAAACATAGTTGAGAAGCAACATAGCCACGGTCAAACCAATAGTCCCAGCTAGAGAGCCTAGTAGGAAACGAAGGGTTGTCCGTTCCTTTTTCCAAATCAAAGCAAATACGATGACAAAAACTCCCAAAGCTACGATATTCATCGGCAAACCAATGTAAGTATTCACTCCCTGACTGTTAAGAAGCAATTTCAAGAGTGAGCGGAGCAAGAGAATTCCTAGAGCAGCAGGTAAGTCCATGACCACTAAGCCCACAAGGACTGGCAAGATACTAAATTCTATCTTGAGGAAGGACGCCGCTGGCAAAAGCGGAAAGTCAAAGTACATCAGCACAAATGAGATGGCTGATAAAATTGCAATGGTCGAAAGTCGACGTGTGTTTGTCATAACAGGTTCCTCCAATTTTCTATAAAATCAGAAGAAGTTAGAAAGGATTCCTCTATCTATTCTCACTTTTTATATCCAAAAAGTTCCCTCTTACTCTGTTAAGCAAGCGGTTACAGTTTGGCTATAAATCTATCAGAACAGACAAAGCTATTCTTTCGTCTTCTCCCATCCAGACTATACTGTCGGTTGTGGAATCTCACCACATCAGCTTGCGCTCGCGGACTTCTTTAAAGAGAAGGAAATAGAAATTTTTCTTTTAGACTAGGCGACAAGCTGTAGGCATAACTTCTGGTTAGGCAAAGCTTGTCAACAAAGTATAAAAGGAAAAGATCATTTCCTAGTTAAAGTCACCGCCGGTCGGGAATCACACCCTGCCCTGAAGACTCTTTTATCATAACAAAAAACGCTTGCAAGCGCAAGCATTTTGTTCATTTTCATTTTTTATTTCAATTTATCCACTTCATAGGTATGAACAAGCTCAAGACCTGCAAAGTTCTGCTGGCGAAGAGCCTCATAGACAATCATGCAGACAGTATTAGACACATTGAGACTGCGGACATGTTCATCATTCATAGGAATACGGAGAGCTTTCTCAGGATGTTCTCGCATAAAGTCCTCAGGCAAGCCCTTGTCTTCACGTCCAAATAGAAAATAATGGTCTTCGTTAGTCGATAAATCCACATCAGAATACACTTTCTCAGCGAATTTAGAAATCAGATAGAGTTTTCCCTTCATCTGAGACATGAAATCCTCTAAACTCTCGTAAAAATAAATCTCTAGCTTATCCCAATAATCCAAACCAGCTCGCTTCATCTTGCGGTCATCGATAGGAAAGCCCATAGGCTTGATGATGTGGAGGGGAGAATTGGTTGCAGCGCAAGTACGCGCGATATTGCCTGTATTTTGTGGAATTTGTGGCTCAAATAATACAATGTGATTTGTCATGACTTGCTTCCTTTTACCATTGCAAAAAAATAGCCACACTGCCCGGAGTCAAGCTCAGCAAACAGCGTGGTTAAGGCATCGTTAACTTACCTCACAACAGGTTTGAAGTAAATCAGCGAAACTACTTCCTTAGTATAACACTTTCAGAATCATTGTCAATAGAAACGACTTGATTTTTTCAATTTTTTCAAGCTATTTCCAAGGGTTGTAAAATCGTCCCTGATTCTGCAAGATAAGTAGTAAACTAGCTACTAAAAACAAGGCTGCCAAGAGCAAGGTAAGATAATCTCCTTTTTTCAAGGCCTGATAACTATACCAAGTGCGTTTTTTCTCTTTCCCAAAGCGCCGAAGCTCCATGGCGGTCGCGATGGTATCAATGCGTTCTAACGAGCTAAAAATCAAGGGCGTAATAATGCGCAGATTGCCTTTGATTCGTTGCATAAGAGAAGCTTTCTTGGATAATTCCATCCCACGCGCCTCCTGAGACATCTTGATAGTAAAGAATTCTTCCTGCAAATCTGGAATATAGCGCAAAGTCAGGCTGACTGAATAGGCAATCTTGTAAGGCACACCAATTTGATTTAAACTGGAAGCAAACTGACTAGGATGGGTTGTCATCAAAAAGATAATAGCCAGAGGAATAGTGCAAAGGTACTTAATGGCCAGATTTAGCAGATAAAAGAGCTCTTGGCTGGTCAGAGTGTAGGCACCGATTCCCTGCCAAATCACACTCCTCTCTCCGTAAAGTCCAACCCCATACTCGGGAGAAAAGAGATAGACCATCAAGACGTTTAAAACGGCAAATACCGTCGCAAAAACGGCTACAAAGGAAACATCTTTAAAGCGGATTTCTGACAAATAGAGGAGAAAGACCGAAAAAATAGCAATCAGAACAAGCAGTCTGGTATCATAGCTAATCATGGCCGCCAATGATACAAGGATGAAAAAGAGGAGTTTACCAGCTCCTGACAAGCGATGAATCACAGTATCTCTATGCTGGTAACCGATTAATTTAGCTTGCATCCTTCTCTCCTTTCTTTATAAAATGCCGTTAAAGCAAGTGGATCCACGTCTAGTTTCTTGGCCAAGTTGAAGATTGAAGTTTCTTTTAGATTGGCTTTTACTAACAGCTCAGGATTGCTCAAAAGACTAGCTGGATCAGTATCGGCAATCAGTTCCCCATCCACCATGACAAGAGCTCGGTCTGAATAATCCAGCATCAATTGCATATCATGAGTAATCATGACAATGGTATGCCCTTTTTGATGCAACTCTTCGAGAAATTCCATAATCTCAGTATAGTTCTTCTGGTCCTGACCTGCAGTCGGTTCATCTAGGAGGATAATTTCAGCTCCTAAAACCAAAATCGATGCAATAGTGACACGTTTTTTCTGACCAAATGACAGGGCAGAAATGGGCCAATTACGGAATTCATAGAGACCGCAGATTTTCAAGGTTTCATAGACTCTCGTTTCAATTTCCTTCTCATTCACACCTCGCAAACGGAGCCCTAGAGCCACCTCATCAAAAATCATATTGGTTGAAATCATTTGATTAGGATTTTGCAGCACATAGCCTACTCGTTCCGCCCGTTCTGCTACCGAATCTCCTTTTATATCCTGCTCTTCCCAAAGATAGCGGCCTTCCGTCTGGATAAAGCTACTTATGGCCTTGGCTAGAGTTGATTTCCCTGCTCCATTTTTTCCGACAATGGCAATCTTTTCACCCTTTTAATACTAAATAAATGATTTTAAAATCGGTCTATCATCATAAGAAAAAGACACATCCTCTAATTTAAAGAGTGACTGCAATTCTGGGGTTTCTTTTACCAGTTCCGTCCGCAACTGAATCTGGCCTTTTGAGATAGACAAGTTATCCAGATTTGCTAATTGTTCTTCCTTGGCTAAATCCACACCCAATTGACGGAGAGTGGTTAGATAAAGGGGTTCTCGAATTCCATTTTGGGTCAATAAATCAGTCGCCAGTAGCTGGTCAGGGCTCCCATTAAAGAGGATACGGCCATCGTTTATCAAGACAATCCGATCCACAGGGCGATGCAGAACATCCTCCAAACGGTGCTCGATAATAAGAGTCGTCGTCCCTTCTTCCTTATGAATCTGGTCAATCAATTCGATAATATCCTGACCTGACTTGGGATCCAGATTGGCGAGTGGCTCATCAAACAAAAGAATCGGACTCTCATCAATCAAAACACCAGCTAGACTAACTCGCTGCTTTTGTCCACCTGACAAATCCTGAGGACGCTGCGGCAGTAAAGAAATAAGGTCCAGCTTTTCAGCCCATTTATGAACACGACTTTTCATCTCTTCTAGACTTGTTACATCATTTTCTAGCGCAAAAGCTAAGTCCTCTGCCACGGACAAGCCGATAAACTGCCCATCTGTATCCTGCAAAACTGTACTGACTAGATGAGATTTATCATAGATGCTCATATCAAAAGCTGCTTGCCCCTTGATCAAAAATTCTCCAGACATCTGCCCCTTGTAAATATTTGGAATAATCCCATTCAAACACTGACCCAAGGTAGACTTACCTGACCCAGATGGCCCAACAATTAAGACTTTCTCTCCCTTGTAAATGGTTAAGTCCACCCCTTGCAAGGTCGGTTCTTGTTGTGTTTCATACCGGAAAGAGAAATCCTTCCACTCAATTATAGCTTCTTTCATCTTACTCTCTTCATTCGCTTCTTAGACTTCTATTTTATCATAAATCAAGCCCTTCTTGCAGTCTCTTCTCTTAAAATCTTAGCGCCAAAAAGATTCCTAGCCTAAATTGCTTACCCGACTAGCCTATAAACAGCAAAAAGACTGGTTGCCCAGCCTTTTCCTTTATGTTAATCCTTTTTCAAACTTCCTGAACGAGTCTGTGTACGTGAATAAGCTAGCAAAAGAAGAGTCCCCGCGATAGCTACAGTTACAGCATTAGCAATTCCCGCAACAATCCCTTGGGCAAATACTTTTTCTGCCGCTTCTTGATAAATCACAACATCTCCAAGTGGTGCCAAGACACCCCAAACAAGAGCATTTGCAACAATCTGAATGAGGTTAAAAATGACAATATCCTTCCATTCAAAAACACCATTGCTCACGCGAACGTACTTTCTAAATAGTCCCACGGCTAGACCAAAGAGACCACTAGCAATAATCCAAGTCCACCACAGACCGTAGCCAGCAAGAGAGTCCTTCACTGCATGACCAATTAAACCAACAAGTAAGCCCACTAGAGGGCCAAAAATGATAGACAAGAGGCTCTGTACCGCATACTGAAGCTGGATGCTTGTATTTGGAACAGGTGTCGGAATGCTGATCATCCCGATGACAACAAAGAGCGCAGCTCCAACACCGATAGCAACAACTTGTTTAATTGATTGATTTTTCATCTATATTCTCCTATTTTATGATTCTATTTTCTTTATTTCAATGGTCCAAGATGAACCGACACCTACATTATAGGCCTTGGCAAAGGAACCTTGGTTGATAGCCAGACCTAAACGATAGAGGGAGTTGATGTAAAGGATGGGTTGCCCAATTCTCACATCTGCAAATGATTTGCCATAAACAACCTGATTTTGATAGACCAGCATATCTGCATGATAGATAGTCACCTCAAAACGGTCACCGAATGCTGGTTCCAGCTTGTAAAATTCTTCTCGCGTGATAGAGGTCCAAAGCGAACCAAAACGTACATCCAGAATATCAATAGCTCCCTTCACCAAATGGTCTTCAACGATGGTCTCTACGACTGGAAGCTCCACAATCTGATCCACACTGAGCTCTGGCCCCACTTCCTCAAAAGTAATGTGACCACTGGCCAGTTTAGCACCAGTATAGGCATAGACATCACGACCGTGGAAGGTATAAGAATGCTCTGTGTTTTGACGTCTATTGGCCACTTCAGAAATTTCACGAATAGCTACAATGCCAACGTGTTTCTTGATAAAAGAAAGCGTCCCATTATCTGGCGTGACAATGTATTGATTTTTGGCAGTCTTGGCAACCACACTCTTACGTTTCGAGCCGACACCTGGATCAACAACCGATACAAAAGTCGTTCCCTCAGGCCAGTAATCCACCGTCTGAAAGAGTCGGTAGCTCCCTTCAAAAATATTATAAGGCGTGATGTCGTGCGTCAAGTGATGGATTTTTAAGGTTGGAGACTCTTCTAAAGCCACTCCAATCATAGCCGATACCGCACCATCTACCAGACCAAAGTCTGATTGTAATACCAGTAAATTATTATTCATTTTGTCTCCTCGTATGTCCTTTATCATACCATATTTCATAGAAAGGTGCTAATAGCTATTTCAATTGATTAGGGTATAGTTTTACCTTATAGCAAATTTCCTGCTAAAAACTCTGGTGATTAGCTAGTAGGTGCATTTTTTCTTGAAAAAAGGTATGATAGTTACATAATGAAGAAGTAGGTTTTATTATGAAAATTATCCTTGTCGGAGGGGGAAAAGTTGGTTCTGCCCTCTGTCGCTCCTTGGTTGCAGAAAAGCATGATGTTTTGCTGATTGAGCAAGACGAAGCTGTCCTCAATCATATTGTCAATCGCTTTGATATCATGGGTATCCTTGGTAACGGGGCCGATTTTACCATCCTTGAGCAAGCCAGTGTCCAGGATTGTGATATCTTTATCGCCCTGACTGAATACGATGAAGTCAACATGATTGCAGCCGTTCTAGCCAAAAAAATGGGAGCTAAAGAGACCATCGTTCGGGTGCGGAACCCTGAATATTCTAACTCTTATTTCAAGGAAAAGAATATTCTCGGTTTTTCTCTTATCGTTAACCCTGAGCTCTTGGCTGCCCGCGCTATCGCGAATATCATTGACTTCCCCAACGCCCTCTCTGTCGAACGTTTCTTTGGTGGGCGGGTCAGCTTGATGGAATTCACTGTTAAATCCTCAAGTGGTCTTTGCCAAATGCCCATTTCTGATTTTCGGAAAAATTTGGCAATGTCATTGTATGTGCGATAGAAAGAGATCATCAAATTATCATCCCAAGTGGTGACATGACCATACAGGATAAAGATAGAATCTTTGTCACTGGTAACCGTGTTGACATGATGCTCTTCCATAATTATTTCAAGTCTCGTGCCGTGAAAAGCCTTCTCATCGTCGGTGCTGGGAGAATTGCCTATTATCTACTAGGTATCCTCAAAGACAGTCGTATCGATACCAAGGTTATTGAAATCAATCCTGAAATCGCTAGCTTCTTTAGCGAGAAATTCCCAAATCTCTACATCGTTCAAGGAGATGGTACCGCAAAAGATATCCTGCTGGAAGAAAGTGCTCAAAACTATGATGCCGTTGCGACTCTAACAGGAGTCGATGAGGAAAATCTGATTACCTCTATGTTCCTTGACAGGGTAGGTGTACAGAAAAATATCACAAAGGTCAATCGTACCAGTCTCCTCGAGATTATCAATGCGCCTGATTTTTCAAGTATCATCACACCTAAAAGCATCGCTGTAGATACAATCATGCACTTTATTCGTGGTCGGGTTAATGCCCAGTATTCAGACCTTCAGGCCATGCACCATCTAGCCAATGGCCAAATCGAAACCCTGCAATTCCATATCAAGGAAGCTAATAAAATGACTGCCAAACCTCTTTCTCAACTAAAACTGAAAAAAGGGGTTCTTATAGCAGCCATCATTCGAAAGGGCAAGACTATTTTCCCTACTGGGGAGGATATGTTGGAAGTTGGAGACAAGCTCCTAGTAACAACCTTGTTGCCAAACATCACCAAGATTTATGACTTGATCGCGAGGTAAGAAATGAATAAAAGTATGATTCGTTACCTCCTTTCAAAATTACTTTTGATTGAAGCTGTTCTTCTTTTGGTTCCTGTGTCTGTCGCTGTCTATTACCGTGAATCGAGCCAAGTTTTTACGGCCCTCTTTTCAACAATAGGGATTCTCGTATTACTAGGCGGTTCAGGAATTTTACAAAAGCCCAAAAATCAACGGATTTATGCCAAGGAGGGAGTCTTGATTGTTGCCCTCTGTTGGATCCTTTGGTCCTTCTTTGGCGGTCTCCCCTTTGTTTTTGCTAAGCAAATTCCCAGCGTTATCGATGCCTTTTTTGAAATCAGTTCTGGCTTTACAACTACTGGAGCAACTATTCTGAACGACGTTTCGGTTCTCAGTCGTTCCCTCCTCTTCTGGCGCAGTTTTACCCACTTGATTGGAGGGATGGGAGTGCTTGTTTTGCACTTGCTATTATGGACAATGCCAAGAATAGCCACCTAGAAGTGATGAAAGCTGAGGTTCCTGGCCCTGTTTTTGGTAAAGTAGTATCCAAACTAAAAAACACTGCTCAGATTCTCTATCTCCTTTATCTAGCTCTCTTCTCCCTCTTTGTCATCATCTATTATCTGGCCGGCATGCCCCTTTTTGATAGTTTTGTCATTGCTATGGGGACAGCAGGTACAGGAGGTTTTACAGTCTATAACGATGGAATTGCTCACTATGGTAGCTCACTGATTACCTATCTAGTTAGTATCGGAGTTTTGGTTTTTGGGGTGAATTTCAATCTCTACTACTACCTCATGCTCCGTCGCGTCAAAGCCTTCTTTGGTGACGAAGAACTTCGTGCTTACTTGGTCATCGTGCTGGTTTCTACAGGCTTGATTAGCCTTAATACCCTCTATCTCTACCCAGGATTTTCCAAGAGCTTTGAAATGGCCTTCTTCCAGGTTTCCAATATCATTACAACGACTGGTTTTGGTTACGGAGATATTACCAACTGGCCCCTCTTCTCCCAGTTTATCCTTCTCTTCCTCATGGGAATCGGTGGTTCTGCTGGCTCAACCGCAGGTGGACTCAAGGTTATTCGAGGCCTCATCCTTCAAAAATTGCTAAAAACCAAATTTTGTCAATCCTATCGCCCCACCGTGTTTTGACCCTCCATGTTAATAAAACGGTGATTGACAAAGATACCCAGCATAAGATTCTCAAATACTTTGTCATCTATTCTATGATTTTGCTAGCGCTTATCTTTATTGTCAGCCTAGATAACAATGATTTTCTGGTTGTGACCAGCGCTGTCTTTAGCTGTTTCAATAATATCGGACCTATTCTAGGAACCACTTCTAGCTTCGCAATCTTTAGTCCTATCTCAAAAATTCTCCTCTCCTTTGCAATGATTGCAGGTCGATTAGAGATTTACCCAATCCTACTTCTCTTTATGAAGAGAACTTGGTCTAAGAGATAAAATACAACCACACCTTGTGTCTTACAAAGTGTGGTATTTTTATTTTCATACTCTTCGAAAAATAAAATTCAAACCACGTCAGCTTCGCCTTGTCGTATATGTGTGACTGACTTTGTCAGTCTTATCTACAACCTCAAAGCGGTGCTTTGAGCAACCTGCGGCTAGCTTCCTAGTTTGCTCTTTGATTTTCATTGAATATCAAATACCTCCCGCAACTCAACAAGTATCTTTGAATCCCGGTCAGACATTTCAATACCTGACTTAAGGAATTTAATAGTCCAAAAAATAACCCTCAGTCGTTTGACCGAGGGTTCCTTTTCCTTATTCAAGTTAATTGATTAGCTCAATGCATCATCCATTGAAAGAACTTCGTGGAAGACACGTTGTGTCAATTCAGTTTTTTGTTCTGGAGTGAGGTATTTAGTGTTTACACAGTATCCAGAGATACGTACGATAACGTCTTCACCTGACATGATCTTTTCGTAAACATCGTTCAAGTCCATAACGTTCAAGTTAACGTGTTGTCCACCGTTTTCGAAGTAACCATCAAGGATTGTTACCAAGTTATCAACTTGTTCGTCACGAGTCTTACCAAGCGCGCGAGGTGAAACTTGTGTAGTCAATGAGATACCATCAGCTGCGTAACTAAAGTCAAGGCTAGAAAGTGAGTTCAAGTTTTGCAACCATCCACCTTTAGCTTTGTTAGATGGGTTAGCACCTGGTGAGAAGAATTCAAGTTTAGACAAGTTCACAGAACCATCTTCGTTGAGGTATACACCTTTGTGGACTGGTGAGTTACCAGTTTGTTTAGAGTAAGCAACGTTAGATGTGATTGTCAAAAGTGATACTGTAGCTTCTGCATCTTTGTAAAGTTTGTGGCTACGTAGACGAGTTGTGTAAGCTTCAATCAACCATTCTGCCAATTCGTTTGAACGAGGATCATCTTCACCCCAACGTGGGTATTCACCGATTGTTTCGTAATCGTAGATGTAGCCATTTTCGTCACGGATTGGTTTAACTGTAGCGTATTTGATAGCTGACAATGTATCAACAGTGTTAGCAAATCCACAGATACCGAATCCCATGTTCGCACGTTGTTTAGTTGGCAAGAAGGCCATTTGAACAGCTTCGTAGTTGTACTTATCAGTCATGTAGTGGATGATGTTCAAAGCATCTACGTAAGTATCAGTCAACCAGTCAAGAGATTTTTCAAAGTTTTCTTTAACTGATTCGAATTCAAGAACTTCGTCACGGATTGGTTCGATGTCAAATACTTTGTAGTCTTTGTGAACATCGTCGTAACCACCGTTCAAACCAGTAAGAAGAGCTTTCAATACATTTACACGTGCACCGAAGTACTGGATGTTGTGGCGTTGTTCTTCATTTTCTGGGTCAAGTGGAGACACACAGCATGAGATACAGCTCATTTCACCGTATCCGTCTTTGGCCATTGTTGTAACACCTTCGTATTGGATAGAAGAGTGTTTGTGGCTCATATGCATACAGTAGCGACGGAAGTTGTATGGCAATTTGTCAGTCCAAAGAACTGTCAAGTTTGGTTCTGGAGAGTTACCGATATTGTCAAGAGTGTTCAAGAAACGGTAGTCCATCTTAGTAACACGGTGACGACCGTCGTTACCCATACCAGCCATAGAAGTTGTGATGAAAGTTGGGTCACCTGAGTACAATTGGTCATAAGCTTTTGTACGAGCAAATTTAACTGTACGAAGTTTCATAACGAAATCATCAACGAATTCTTGGATTTCTGATTCAGTAAATGTACCACGAGCAAGGTCACGTTCTGCAAAGATGTCCAATACGATTGGCACACGTCCTAGAGATGTAGCAGCACCGTTGATAACACGGCAGACAGACATGAAGGCGATGTTAACCCATTGGATAGCTTCTTTAACGTTCATCGCTGGTTTGCGAACGTCAACTCCGTAAAGGTCACCCAAGCGAACAACTTGTTGCAATGCTTGGTATTGAAGGTTGATTTCTTCACGAAGACGGATTGTTTCTTCATCGATTTCTTCGATTGCATTCCAGTCGTTTACTTTTTCTTGCATCAAGTAGTCTGCACCGTAAAGAGCAAGACGTGCGTAAACACCGATGATACGTCCGCGTGAGTATGCATCTGGAAGACCAGTTACAGTGTGAGCGTGACGTGCGCGACGAATGTTTGAAGTGTAGGCACGGAAGATACCGTCGTTAACTGTTGTTACATATTTAGTAAAGATTTCGTGAACAGCTGGATCTGGTTCGTATCCATTTTCTTTCAAAGTAGTTTCAGCCATACGGATACCACCTTTTGGCATGAAGTTCAATTTGAAGAGTTCATCGTTTTGGATACCGAAGATAACTTCGTTTTCTTTATCGATAAATCCTGCTGGGATATCAGCGATAGATGTTGGACGAGTGTCCATTGGGAAACGAGTTTCTTCGTAGTGTGCCTTAGTTTCTTCTACAATTTTTTTGATGTGAAGTGAACGTTCTGTTGGTCCTGCAAGGAAGCTTTCGTCTCCATCGTAAGGTGTGTAGTTAGCTTGTACGAAGCGTGATACACTTGCTTTTTCTTTCCAATCTACGCCTTTGAAGCCTTCCCAAGCTTTGTCAAAAATATCTTGTGCTTCAACAACTGTCTTAACAACCATGTTAATGTCCTCTTTTTTCTTTCTAGTAACAACCATCTGTTACATTCATGAGACAAGTATACCATACAGTAACCGATTTCAACAAGTGATAAATCCCTATTTTTACACTTTCTTTTCTAAAACAGTCTATATTTTATCCCAAACTGTATTATATTTTTGAAAAAATTAAAGCCTTTTTTCTTTTTTTCAGAAAAAAGGGTATAATAAAAGAAAATAAGCGGTAAAAAGGGGGCTAGGCATGTTGATTTTTCCTTTATTAAATGATTTGTCAAGAAAAATCATCCATATTGACATGGATGCCTTTTTTGCTGCAGTGGAAATTAGAGATAATCCTAAACTTAGAGGAAAACCTGTCATTATTGGAAGCGACCCCCGGCAAACAGGTGGGCGTGGTGTCGTTTCCACTTGTAGCTATGAGGCGCGAGCTTTTGGTGTCCATTCTGCTATGAGCTCTAAAGAAGCCTATGAGCGTTGTCCCCAGGCCGTCTTTATCTCAGGGAATTATGAAAAATACAAGACTGTGGGCCTCCAGATTCGAGCTATCTTTAAGCGTTATACAGATTTGATTGAACCCATGAGCATTGACGAAGCCTATTTAGATGTGACAGAAAATAAACTCGGTATCAAGTCAGCGGTCAAAATTGCTCGTCTCATTCAAGAGGATATCTGGCAGGAACTACACCTGACTGCTTCCGCAGGCGTCTCCTACAACAAATTCTTAGCTAAAATGGCCAGCGATTATCAAAAGCCACATGGTCTGACAGTGATTTTACCTGACCAGGCTGAGGATTTCCTCAAACAAATGGATATTTCCAAGTTTCATGGAGTAGGAAAAAAGACGGTGGAAAGACTTCATCAAATGGGTGTTTTTACCGGCGCTGATTTGCTTGAAGTCCCTGAAGTGACCCTGATAGACCGTTTTGGCAGACTGGGCTATGACCTTTATCGAAAGGCTCGTGGTATTCACAATTCCCCGGTCAAATCCAATCGTATCCGTAAATCAATCGGGAAAGAGAAAACCTATGGAAAAATTCTCCGTGCCGAGGAAGACATCAAAAAAGAGCTGACTCTCCTATCAGAAAGAGTCGCTCTCAATCTCAGTCAACAAGAAAAAGCTGGAAAAATTGTCATTCTGAAAATCCGCTACGAAGACTTTTCAACTCTGACTAAACGAAAAAGTCTGGATCAAAAAACGCAGGATGCTAGTCAGATCAGCCAAATAGCCCTGCAACTCTATGAAGAGTTGGACGAGAAAGAAAAAGGCGTCCGCCTGCTGGGGATTACCGTAACTGAATTTTAAAGCTCAATGAAAATCAAAGAGCAAACTAGAAAGCTAGCCGCAGGCTGCTCAAAACACTGTTTTGAGGTTGCAGATAGAGCTGATGCAGTTTGAAGAGATTTTCGAAGAGTATAAAACCTTGAAGAGTTGCCCCTTCAAGGTTTTTCTTATACAAATAAACGGACAAAGCTGTAAAGTAGTAAGACACTACCAAGCACGATACGGTATTTACCAAAAAGGGTAAAGTCGTGTTTTTTTACATAGCTTGTCAAGAAACGAATAGCGACCATGCTGACTGCAAAGGCTACTCCCATCGCAACCAAGAGCAAGAACAATTGCCCAAAGCTCAAGAGCTGTCCTGCTTTTATAAATTTGAAAATCTTTAAGGCACTAGCTCCAAACATAACAGGAATTCCAAGATAGAAGGTAAATTCCGTCACAACAGAACGACTGGTTCCATTTAACAAACCACCGACAATAGTCGCTCCTGAACGGCTAGTTCCTGGTAAAAGGGCAAGAACTTGGAAGAGTCCGATATAGAATGCTGTCGTATAAGGAAGTTTGTCCAACTCTGTTACACTTGGCTCTATAGCACGCGCTTCATTGCGCTTTTCCAAATAGATAAAGGCAATCCCATAGATAATCAACATGAGAGCAACAGAAACCATGTTATGGAAGTGGGTATCAAACCAATCATCAAATTTAAAGACGGCAAGTAAAGGCAAAGTGGCAACCAAGACCTTCAACCACAGTCTCCAAGTCTTACGAACTTCCTGCTTATCCTTAGTCGATTTGAAAGGATTGAGCTTGTTAAAGTAAATGACCATAACCGCTAAAATAGCACCAAGCTGAATCACGACATTAAACATGGACATAAAGGCTTCATTTTGATTTTGGTATTGGATAAACTCCTCTGCTAAAATCAAGTGACCTGTACTCGAAATCGGCAACCATTCCGTAATTCCTTCAACAATCCCGAAGAAGATAGATTTTAAAATTTCAATAAGATACATAGATTACTCCTTTTTCTATCTTCCATTATAGCATACTTTTTCAGTATATGGCAGTTCTCTTTAAAAGGCACCGATACTGCCACCGCCTCCTCCTCCAGAGAAGCCACCGCCAGAACTTCCACTTCCAGAAGATACGGAATAGGTACTTGCTGTGTTTGCGACGCTGGCATAATGGCTCATTTGCGCACTTGAATGATAAAACATACTATGCCAACCATAAGCTACATAGAGGTTGATATCTGGATTTTCCACTTGGATATGATGAACCTTCATCAAATGACCGACCTTGTCTGCATAGCCAAATAAAGTCGCATAAACCAAGAGGCGATTCCAGACCACAATACTTTCCAATTCAGCCTGATCCAATCGTGCAATCTCACGCAACATATTTTCAAAACTGGTCCAGAGATAGTATACTTCTGCTCCTGCTTCATTTAGGACACCATCACGATTATCTAATCGAAGCTTCCAATAATAGAAAACAGCCAAAACCAAACCTAGAAAACCAAGTATTGGCAAGAGGAGGTAAAGATAGCCATAAACATCCAAACTGTACAAGAACAAACCAAATCCGATAAATAGGGGCAAGATAGTCAAGACCCCCATACCCACTTGCAAGGCCTTTTCCCCACCAGTTAAAGGACGGTAGTAATCCGGAAGCCCCCAGAAGGTAACTCTATTTCTCACTCCTTCTTGCATCTCTTTCAATACTTCTTCAAAAGAAGATTTGAGCTGACGCCCCTTTGCTTGAATCCGTTTTTCATCAGAAACTTTTGCTCTACGATAAAGACTATCAGATACCTTGTAATCCGCAAACAAATTGGAAAGAGTTTCTTCTTTTTTGCCTGAAAAAGCCAGATTTAGACAGTCTTTCTCAAAACTTGACAAACCATCTTCTTTCACCAGTCTCAAGCCAACTGCATCTCCTTCTGAAATAATAGAAACATTCCCACGGTCTATCACATCTAGCAAGGTAGCTTGAATAAGTTGGTCAAAGGTAAATTTGCCAGCCCCCTTGACTAAGGGACTCACTTCCTCCAAGGAGGTCGAGTAAATAGCCTCCGATAAAACCATTGGTTCTAATTCCATTGGTGGCTCATAGAGACGATGATTTTTGGCATATTTGACTGAAGGAGTGGTCTTTCTTCTATAAATAAAATAGAAGCAGACACTCAATAACAAGGAAATGGAAAGTATCAAAGGAAACACCCAAGTGACGAGCTGCATACTCTGATCTTTTTCTCTAACAATCGAGTCTTCTATCTTATTAAACTCTTCTAAACGATTTCCTTTCAAGCCCTGATCCGTAGCGCTAGCAAAATCAGTTCGAGGCCAATAGGCATGCAATTCAACTCCACGCTTAGACGGAAGATTATCTAAACGAATAGTATAATCAAGGTTACTCTTTTCAATCGTTCCTTCTTTAAAGAGTTTCCCTGTATGGAAGTAGAGTTTTTCAGCCTCCTTTTCTCCCCTTACATGAAATTCAAACTTTCCAATAGCCCCTGAACTGTCTGTTAAAGGTTGCCAATTTAATTCAGCGATATCTTCATAAAGAAAAAGCAAGTTCTTTAAATTCCAGACAAGGTCAACTTCAACTGTGTCACCCTCCTGACCTGGATTATAAACTTTAACAGTATAACCATCTGCGCCTTCTATCACTTCGCTAGTAACGTCTGCTAGTTCATCACCATTTTTCGATGCCTGAACCTTTGGATGAGGATCAATGTCAAATCCACTAGGCATCTTGCCCGCACGTCCAAGTCCCACGATTTGGCCCTTAAAGTCTTCCTCAAACTGATAAACTATCTTCTGTCTAAATTCTGCTGTATTATCTGCATGAATATACAATTCCCCTTGATAAGAGTTTATCTTGAAATCAATGGCAAAAACAGAGAATGGCAGAAGGCAAAACAAGCCTAACACCAGTAAGAAAAAAGTTTTTTTCATCAACTAAGCCCCCTTTTTATCTTTGCTATCATTATATCATTTTTTCATAAGTAAGGGCTTACCTATATTGAAAAATAGAGTTTTTTTCGATAAAATAGGAGACAGTTATTTTTTAATAGATTAGAAATAGGAGAAATCATGAGAAAAATATACTTATCTATTTTCACAAGTCTCTTGCTGATGCTGGGACTTGTCAATGTTGCTCAAGCCGATGAATATTTACGCATCGGGATGGAAGCAGCATATGCTCCCTTTAACTGGACTCAGGATGATGATAGCAATGGGGCTGTCAAAATCGATGGAACTAACCAGTATGCTAACGGATACGATGTTCAAATCGCCAAGAAAATCGCTAAGGACTTAGGTAAAGAACCTTTGGTTGTTAAAACAAAGTGGGAAGGCCTGGTTCCTGCCCTTACTTCTGGTAAGATTGACATGATTATCGCAGGTATGAGTCCTACTGCCGAGCGTAAACAAGAAATTGCTTTTTCAAGCAGTTACTACACTAGCGAACCAGTTCTACTGGTCAAAAAAGATTCTGCCTACGCAAATGCCAAATCTTTGGATGACTTTAATGGTGCGAAAATCACTTCTCAACAAGGTGTCTACCTTTATGACTTGATTGCACAAATCCCAGGAGCTAAAAAAGAAACAGCAATGGGAGACTTCGCTCAAATGCGCCAAGCACTTGAGGCCGGTGTCATCGATGCCTATGTTTCTGAACGCCCAGAAGCACTGACTGCCGAAACTGCGAACTCTAAGTTCAAGATGGTCCAAGTAGAACCCGGTTTTAAAACTGGGGAAGAAGATACAGCTATTGCCATCGGACTTCGTAAAGATGACAATCGTATTAGCCAAATCAATGCCAGCATCGAAACCATTTCAAAAGACGACCAAGTTGCCTTGATGGATCGTATGATCAAGGAACAACCTGCCGAAGCTACAACAACTGAAGAGACTAGCAGTAGTTTCTTTAGCCAAGTCGCTAAAATTCTTTCTGAGAACTGGCAACAACTATTGCGTGGTGCTGGTATCACTCTTTTAATCTCAATCGTCGGAACCATCATAGGTCTCATTATTGGTCTTGCCATTGGTGTCTTCCGTACTGCTCCTCTCTCTGAAAATAAAGCTATTTATGGCTTACAAAAGCTAGTCGGCTGGATTCTCAATGTCTACATTGAAATTTTCCGTGGTACACCAATGATCGTTCAATCGATGGTTATCTACTACGGAACTGCCCAAGCTTTCGGTATCAACCTTGACCGTACACTGGCTGCAATCTTCATCGTTTCGATTAACACTGGTGCCTACATGACCGAAATCGTCCGTGGTGGTATCCTAGCAGTTGACAAGGGACAATTTGAAGCTGCTACTGCTCTTGGTATGACTCATAACCAAACCATGCGTAAGATTGTCCTACCTCAGGTAGTCCGCAACATCCTACCAGCAACTGGTAATGAATTTGTCATCAATATCAAAGATACATCTGTATTGAACGTTATCTCTGTTGTCGAACTTTATTTCTCAGGAAATACCGTGGCAACTCAAACCTATCAATACTTCCAGACATTTACAATCATCGCCGTGATTTACTTTGTCCTCACCTTCACCGTAACACGTATCCTACGCTTTATCGAACGCCGCATGGACATGGATACCTATACTACAGGTGCTAACCAAATGCAAACGGAGGATTTGAAATAATGACACAAGCAATCCTTGAAATTAAACACCTCAAAAAATCCTATGGTCAAAATGAAGTGCTAAAAGACATTTCACTCACTGTCCACAAGGGAGAGGTAATCTCTATCATCGGAAGCTCTGGAAGCGGGAAATCGACCTTCCTACGCTCTATTAACCTACTTGAAACACCAACTGATGGACAAATCCTTTATCATGGACAAAACGTCCTCGAAAAAGGCTATGACCTCACGCAATACCGTGAAAAGTTAGGGATGGTTTTCCAATCCTTTAACCTCTTTGAAAATCTCAACGTCCTTGAAAACACAATCGTCGCTCAGACAACTGTCCTTAAACGTGAACGTACAGAAGCTGAAAAGATTGCCAAAGAAAACTTGGAAAAAGTCGGCATGGGAGAACGCTACTGGCAAGCCAAACCAAAACAACTCTCAGGTGGTCAAAAACAACGTGTGGCTATTGCACGCGCCCTCTCTATGAATCCTGACGCTATTCTCTTTGATGAACCAACATCAGCTCTCGACCCAGAAATGGTTGGAGAAGTCCTCAAAATCATGCAAGATTTAGCTCAGGAAGGCTTGACTATGATGTTGTAACCCACGAATGGAATTCGCCCGTGATGTCTCTCACCGTGTTATCTTCATGGATAAAGGTGTGATTGCTGAAGAAGGCAAACCAGAAGACCTCTTCACCAATCCTAAAGAAGAACGTACAAAAGAATTTCTTCAACGTTATCTCAAATAAAAAGAAAAGGCTGCATAAATCGTGCAGTCTTTTTGCTGTCCTCATACTCTTCGAAAATCAAATTCAAACCACGTCAGCTCTATCTGCAACCTCAAAACAGTGTTTTGAGCAGCCTGCGGCTAGCTTCCTAGTTTGCTCTTTGATTTTCATTGAGTATCAAAATGAAAAGGCAGACCTTATTCAAGAATCCGCCATTATCCAAAGATTAATCTTCAAATTTTCATGATTTTTTTCATAGAAATCAATTAAACCTAGAGCTGTTTCAAATGAAATATTTTTTACTTTTGCACGACCCTGCGCTAGAGCAATGATAGACATTTCACGCGCATTCGTTTCTTTAGAGATACGGTAGCCTGTGATTTTCTTATCACGAACCCAGCCAACAACTGATTCTACTTTTTCAAAGTTTGACTTAGCCATGTCCTTCTCCTATTTTCTTCTTTACGATATTTAATTGTATACGTTTTTATGACTTTTGTCAATAAAAAAACATATATTCAATAAAATTAATGATTTATTTTTCTATTACTATCTTATTAAAGCCGATAATATATAGGTTTTCCCTTGCTATAAACCATTAGTAAATACCTTTAAAATAATTGTATTATTAAATCTTTTACTTGTAAAAATATTCATGATTTACAAATACCAGTTCGGGATAGGTTAGACAGGTTTTATACTCAACTTTATTCTATTTATCCAACTTTAAAACGATATTTCTAATAGCGAAATACTTTCTCTCCACACTATTAGTAACTATTCTTTCTCTTCTCCTTCTTTAATATCCTTCCTGCCTTTATAAGCACTTTTCACTTGCTCAACTGGTACTATTTATTTACTTTATCTTCCTTTTTTGTTTCTTTAAACCAATAAAAAGATTAGTAATTAAGAAACAATAGTATCCTATCTTTCAACATTTTCTACTGTTTTTATCTTCTTAGTATCTCATCACTCTTCTCAGTCAGTTCATTATAAGGTTTCTCATTAGTATTGATTATTTTTTCTAATTCCTATTATATTTAACCAAACCACAGATTAGCCCTATATAAAATAGTGGATTTCAAAAATACTCCTTAAATATAATAAGTAATTTTACTCCCTTACTATAAACCAAATCAAAAAACATAGGTACTATAATGAGTTGAGATAGAAATAACGTAATCGATTTCCTAAGTCCATAGGAATCGCCCCCTTTCTTCACCCTCATTATAGCACCTATACATCAGTTGTGCAAATAATATGATATTTTTTTATTAGTCCTCAGACAAGCATATTATAGAGCGTTTCATTACCATTTAAGTTAATATAAGATGGATCAAACCCTTCCATTCGACGAATCAAACCTGCATAATCATGCTTATCTGCCAAGGCAATCCCAATCAATACTGGTCCTGTCCCCTTGCTAGCTCGTTTGATATACTCAAAACGTGTGATATCATCGTTTGGCCCCAGGATATCATTTACAAATTCACGCAAAGCTCCTGGACGCTGTGGAAAATTAACCACAAAGTAATGCTTGATCCCATCATAAATCAGGGCACGCTCTTCCATTTCAGGCATACGGTTGATATCATTATTTCCTCCAGAAATGATACAACAAATGGTTTTCCCCTTGATATATTCAGCTAAAACCTCTAAAGAGGCGATACTAGCCGCTCCAGCAGGTTCTGCAACAATCCCTTGCTTAGAGTAGAGATCAATCAAGGTTTCAGAAATCAATCCCTCATCGACACCTACCAAAGTTTGAACATGTTGACGAGTTGCCTCATAGGTCAACTGACCTACCTTTTGAACAGCAATCCCATCTGCAAATTTGTCAATTTCCTTGAGTTTGACAGGCCCACCAGCTTCAAAGGCAGCCTTCATGGAACGCGCTCCATTAGCCTCTACTCCAATGACTTCAATCTCTGGACTTGTTTCCTTGATATAGGTAGCAACCCCAGCAATGAGACCACCGCCGCCAACAGGGACCAAAACAGCATCGAAATCAATCGATTCTTTTCGAGCTTCTTCTAAAATCTCATAAGCAACTGTTCCTTGACCAGCTTGAACATGGGCATCATCAAAGGGATCAATAAAGGTACGGTTTTCAGAGAGTGTAAATTCTTGAGCTGCTTTAGCTGAGGCATCAAAGGTATCTCCAACTAGTTTAATGGTCACGAAGTCCCCACCAAAAAATCGAACTTGACCAATTTTTTGTTGCGGAGTAGTAATGGGCATAAAGATAGTTGCAGGGATTTTCATTTCATTACAAGTATAGGCAACGCCCTGCGCATGATTTCCCGCAGAAGCGCAGACTACCCCACGTTCACGCTCTTCCTTGCTGAGCTGAGAAATAGCATAATAGGCACCACGAATTTTAAAAGAACGAACACGTTGGGCATTTTCCTTTTTCAAATAAATCTTAGCACCATACTTCTCCGATAAATAATGGTCATAATCAAGCGGTGTATTAACGACAACACCATTCAAGACCTTATGAGCCTTGATGATATCTTTTGAACTTAACATCTTTTTCTCCTAGACTATTTCATACTTATACTCTTCGAAAATCTCTTCAAACCACGTCAACTTCACCTTGGATTAGGTATGGTTACTGACTTCGTCAGTTCTATCCACAACCTCAAAACAGTGTTTTGAGCTGACTTCGTCAGTTCTATCCACAACCTCAAAAACAGTTGTTTTGAGCTGACTTCGTCAGTCTTATCTACAACCTCAAAGCAGTGCTTTGAGCAGCCTACG
>CAKMOM010000087.1:0-3094 GCA_927910965.1 uncultured Streptococcus sp. | reverse complement strand
ATTTAATTTGTTATTCATTTGAATTATATATCCTTTTGAATTTTTGTTCAATGCTTTTTTTATTCAAAAAGAATAAAATGTGTATAATGATAAAAAGGAGGTTCTTATGACCAATCATATTACTAAACTGATAGAAAATAGCGGAAAAAAATTGCAGAAATTAGCGAAGCTACAAATATAGCCTATCCTACACTTTCTGGATACAATCAAGGAATCCGCAAACCTAAAAAAGATAATGCTGAAAAATTAGCAAAATACTTTAATGTTTCCGTCGCTTACATTATGGGACTTGATAGCAACCCACACGCTCCATCAAATCTTAAAATTGTTACAGATAGTTTCAAAACATCTAAAATTGGTTCTGTGACACCTTTTAAAAGCGATATGGAGAAGTTAAAGAAAAGTATCGAATTTGGCGAAAGGGCATTAACACTACCACTTGATGATAGTTTTTCAGATGAATTTCGTCATATATTCTCAGAATACCTAGCTGAGAAAAACAAACGTTTTATATCTGAGTTTATAGACTATATGAATCACCAAAATAAAGATTCTAAAGTTTGGCAGAGCTGGATTAAAACAGACGAATACGCTATCCGCCAAGAAGATAGAAAAAATAGATAGACACTCATTTCTCAATTACATAAGCTCCGAAAACTTAGATACGGAGAAAAAATGTCTATACACAAATACAAAACAAAAAAAGGAATCCTATACTATGTCAGCTTTTACATTGGCTTAGATGCTTATGGAAAGAAAAAAAGGCACTTAAAGAGAGGGTTCAAAACCAAAAAAGAGGCAAAATTGTACGAAGCTCGTTTAGAAGCTGGTGTCGTCGCCCCCACAGTAAATACCGACAAGTCTAACCTCAAAGTCACTTATAAAGAACTTTATAAAGAATGGTTTAAGGCTTATGTTGGTACCGTTGAAGAAACAACTTCTTCCCAAACAAAGAATATCTACCGAATACATATTCTACCAGTATTTGGAGATAAATTTGTTGACCAAATCAGTCCTTTAGACTGTCAAAATTTTATTACACAAAAATCTCAGACTTTCAAAAATATCAAGCAGATAAAATCCTATACCTCAAAAATTTTTGATTTTGCAATCAACATGAACTACATTGATCGAAATCCAATGAAGAATGTTATCATGCCTAAAATCAAAAAAACTAGATCAGATAATTTTTGGTCTCTGGAGGAATTACATCATTTCCTTGATATAGTGAAAGAAACTGAGCCATTTAAACATTTTGCTTTATTTAGACTGCTTGCATTTAGTGGACTACGAAAAGGGGAGTTATACGCTTTAAAATGGGCTGATATTAACTTTAACAGCAATCTATTGAACATAGATAAAAGTCTAGGACGAATTGACGGTAAAGCGATTGAAAAGAGCACAAAGAATGAATCTTCAGTTCGTACAATCTATCTTGATGATGAGACAATCGATATTATTAAGCAATGGAGAAATTTCTATCTGAAAGAACAATCTCAGCTTCCTCTTACAAAGCTGAATATTAGTGATGAATATATGTTCTCTTACATATCAAGTAATGACAAAATTGAACCTTTGCATGCTGATTACATTAATAACGTACTGAATCGAATTATTAAAAAGCATAAATTAAAACCAATTAGCCCACATGGGTTTAGACATACACATGCAACACTTATGTCTGAAATTGGAATCGATCCTTCTAATACATCAAAACGTCTCGGTCATGCAAGCAGTCAGGTGACATTAGATGTCTATACTCACACCACAAAAACTGGTGAGAAAAACTCTATTGACAAATTTGCAGACTATCTCAATAAAGCAAAATAAATCATGATTTTAAAAATTTAGAAGAGGTTATCAGAAGGTTATCACAAAGCTATTTGAGCTCAAAAATCGACAAAAAAGCACTTTGCAAAATTTTTGCAAAGTGCTTTGAAACGTTGATATAATCGTATTGATTAACGTTTTGAGAATTGTGATGCTTTACGAGCTTTCTTAAGACCTGGTTTCTTACGTTCAACTTTACGTGAGTCACGTGTAAGAAGTCCTGCGCGTTTCAATGAATCGCGGAAGTCTGGGTCTACTTGAAGAAGGGCACGAGCGATACCGTGACGGATAGCTCCTGATTGACCAGCGTATCCACCACCTACAACGTTAACGAAAACATCGTATGAACCTGCAGTTGAAGTAACTGCGAATGGTTGGTTGATTACAAGACGAAGGTCAGCGTGTGGGATGTACTCTTCAACATCTTTTTTGTTAACAGTGATTTTACCAGTTCCTGGAACAAGGCGAACGCGTGCAACAGCGTTTTTACGACGTCCAGTACCTGCATATTGTGCTTGTGACATACTTTATTGTTCCTTTCCTTAGATAAGTCCTGAAATATCAAGAATTTCTGGTTGTTGTGCAGCGTGAGTGTGCTCAGCTCCAACAAATACTTTCAACTTCATACCTTGAGCGCGTCCAAGAGTATTGTGTGGAAGCATACCTTTAACTGATTTCTCGATCAAACGTACTGCATTTTTAGAACGAAGTTCACCTGCAGAGATTTGTTTCAATCCACCTGGGTGGTTTGAGTGAGTGTAGTAGATTTTATCAGTTGCTTTTTTACCAGTTAATTTAACTTTTTCAGCATTGATAACAATCACAAAATCACCTGTATCAGTGTGTGGTGTAAATGTTGGTTTGTTTTTTCCGCGAAGTACGCTAGCAACTACTGCAGAAAGACGTCCAAGTGGTACATCAGTTGCGTCAACTACGTACCATTTACGTTCAACTTGGCCTGGTTTAGCCATAAATGTTGTTTTGTTCATGATTTCTCCTATATATAGTTCGATTTTTGTTTACGGTGATGGGTGTTCCTTCCCATCGAAAAGTATTTGGAAGGTTCCGGGGCCTTTCAAATGGGGTAAACAATACCGCCTACTATAATACCAAATTTCACCCCTAAAAGTCAATAGATATGAAAATATTTTTCTGAATTCCACTCTTTTTATCTCTAAAAAACCTCGCTTTCGCGAGGCTCTTCTATTTATAAGATAAGGCACGTTTAAAGGTTTCCAAGGACCTAAATCATCTGTTGCAGAAC
>CAKMOM010000086.1:0-25074 GCA_927910965.1 uncultured Streptococcus sp. | reverse complement strand
TTGGCTGAATTGGATGGTGGTGTCATTGAGGCGGCTCAAGCTAGCGGAGCGACATTCTGGGATATCGTAGGTGTTTACCTATCAGAAGGTCTTCCAGATTTGATCCGTGTGACGACTGTGACCTTGATTTCACTTGTTGGTTGAAACAGCCATGGCCGGTGCGGTTGGAGCTGGTGGTATCGGTAACGTAGCCATCGCTTATGGATTTAACCGCTACAATCACGATGTGACCATCTTGGCAACCATCATTATCATTTGATTATCTTTGCAATCCAATTCTTGGGAGACTTCTTGACCAAAAAAATTGAGTCATAAATAAAAAGAGCCGTGTGGCTCTTTTTTAGTAATCAGATTTTTCTGTGCAAATTTTTTTACTCAAGGCTTGTCCAATCAAGGCACCAACTAGGGCTCCAATGACAATACTTGCGATAAATAGAAGGATGGTTCCAGGATTTGGCGCGACCATGATACGGTCGATATATTCTTGAGATTTTCCTCTTGCCAGAAGGGTAGCCATATAGGCTTTGGGCGCAATCCACATAAGCAAGATTGGACCTGTTGAGCTAAAGGCAAAGAGAATGAAAGAAAGGAAGTTCTTTGTTTGGTCCTTGTATTTTCCGAGGCTAGCTACTGCATCTGCTAGCAGGCCACAGATAATTCCAGGAAGGAAGGCACCAGCACCGTGTTTAGTTCCCAAGAAAAAGAGGGCAATGACAAGGCCGATAGTGGTAATGGCTCCAAAGCGCGGAACTTTTGCGACTAGGATCATATAGACGCTACCGCCGACAAGGGCAGTAAAGGCAGGCGCATAAAACATGTTTCCAGCTTGGTCAAAGAAATTGCCCAAAAGGACACCAATCCCCATGCAGAGGAAGTAAAGAACTGCAAAAAGCAGTGTAGTTAAGATAGATTTCTTCATGAATTGTCTCCTGATAATTTTTTCACAATTCTCATTTTACCATGGTTTGGTGGGATTGTAAATGGATAGTCTATGTTTTTGAAAACGCTTGAAATATGATATAATAGTTTCATAGTTATTTTTAGGAGGATATCATGGGGAGATTTTTAGACTTTGTCTTTAATCGTTTCTTTTTAGGGATGATTGCGACAGCCTTCTTTTGGCTATTAACTTTAGCAGGAGGGATTATCCTTGGTCTAGCGCCGGCTAGTGCCACCTTGATGAGCCTATATGCAGAACATGGTTATAGCTTTCGGGAATACAGTTTGAAGGAGGCGTGGTCTCTCTATAAGCAAAATTTCGTCTCAAGCAACCTGATTTTCTATAGCTTTTTAGGGGTGGATCTAGTTTTGGTCTATGGCCTGTATCTCTTGGTGCAATTGCCTCATCAGACTATTATTCATTTGATTGCCACCTTTTTGAATGTCCTAGTAGTTGCCCTGATCTTTTTGGCTTATACAGTCTCTTTGAAATTACAAGTTTATTTTGATTTGTCCTATCGAAATAGTCTCAAACTATCCTTGATTGGCATCTTTATGAGCTTAGCGCCTGTGGCCAAGGTTCTCCTTGGGACAGTGCTACTTGTGGCAATTGGTTACTATATGCCTGCCCTACTTTTCTTTGTAGGAATTGGGATGTGGCATTTCTTTATCAGTGATATGTTGGAACCGGTCTATGAAAGTATCCATGAAAAATTGGCGACAAAATAGAATGAAGCAGTTTTGGCTACATATGCTTCTAAGAACCTACAGTTCAGTTATGATGATTATTATTGCGAGTTTTGCAATCTTACTCTCTTACGCTGACTGGGATTCACGGGAAAAGGAAGCTCAAAGAGTAGCCCAGCGTGTAACCACTCGAACAGTCGATGAGGTGGAGTATTATTATCGGGAATCAGCCCAACTGGCGCAAGATTTAGTAGCCAATCAAGAACGGATACAAGGGATTTATAAGTACTTTAGCTTGTCAACTTCTGAGTATTTTTATTGGCTATTGGAGCATCAAGCAGCTTCGTCAACTTCTATTTCTCTGTATGAAAACATTGATGATCTTTATGTCCAAAATGACTCTATAACGGGTGTTGCAATCGTCTTGCAGGATTTTAAAGAAGTTTATGTTTCAACAAGGGATAAAAGAAGTGGTCATATCTTGCCTGCTGAGGCCTTTAAACCAGAGGCCAATAGTTTTGGCATTCCAGTTCTGGACCCAGCAACGGATCAATCTATAGGAGTGATTTACATCTCCTTGGATCCAGAAGTCTTATATCATGCCATTGACAATACCCGAGGTCATATCCCGATGGCTGTGACTGTGACATCACCATTTGATACGGAGATTTTTTCATATTGGTGAGAGGGTCAATAGGGAACATGGAGAACTGGTTTGTTGGTATGACTTCTCATGGATATCAGGTTCAGGTGGCAGTTCCTAAAAACTTTGTTTTACAAGGAACAGTTTCCAGCTCTGCTTTGATTGTGGGTTTGAGCCTTCTCTTTATTGTCATTCTCTATCTGACTTTGAGGCAGACTTTTGCTAATTATCAAAGCAGGTAGTGGATTTGGTGGATTCCATCCATGCTATTGCCCAAGGGCAAGAAGGTCTTCGTATTGACACACTGGAAAAGGATCAGGAATTGCTCCTAATCGCGGAGACTACCAATGATATGTTGGATCGATTAGAAAAGAATATCCATGATATTTATCAGTTAGAACTTAGTCAAAAGGATGCCAATATGCGAGCCTTACAGGCTCAAATCAATCCTCATTTTATGTATAATACGCTGGAGTTCTTGCGCATGTATGCAGTTATGCAAAGTCAAGATGAGTTGGCAGATATCATTTATGAATTCAGTAGTCTCTTGCGTAACAATATTTCCGACGAAAGAGAGACCCTTCTCAAACAGGAATTAGAATTTTGCCGTAAATATAGCTATCTATGTATGGTTCGCTATCCCAAGTCCATTGCCTATGGTTTCAAGATAGATCCAGAGTTAGAGAATATGAAGATTCCTAAGTTTACCTTGCAACCGCTGGTAGAAAATTATTTCGCGCATGGTGTTGACCACAGACGGACAGATAATGTGATTAGCATCAAGGCTCTTAAACAGGACGGTTTTGTGGAAATTTTAGTGGTAGATAATGGCCGTGGTATGTCGGCTGAAAAACTGGCAAGTATTCGAGAAAAATTAAGTCAGAGACATTTTGAACACCAAGCCAGTTACAGTGATCAAAAGCAGTCTATCGGGATCGTCAATGTCCATGAGCGTTTTGTGCTCTATTTTGGGGATCGATATGCTATTACTATAGATTCTGCAGAGCAAGCAGGTGTTCAGTATCGTATTACAATTCAAGATGAGTAGAAAGGGAGAAAATGTATAAAGTATTATTAGTAGATGATGAGTACATGGTGACAGAAGGTCTGAAACGTTTGATTCCCTTTGATAAGTGGGATATGGAGGTCGTCGCAACAGCCAGTCATGCCGATGAAGCCCTAGAATATGTTCATGAAAATCCTGTCGATGTGGTCATTTCCGATGTCAATATGCCCGACAAAACAGGGCTTGATATGATTCGAGAGATGAAAGAAATCTTACCAGATGCTGCCTATATCTTGCTCTCAGGTTATCAGGAGTTTGATTACGTAAAAAAAGCCATGAACCTTAGTGTTGTGGACTATCTGGTCAAGCCTGTTGATAAGGTAGAGTTGGGTAATCTGCTAGAGAAGATTGCAGGTCAGCTCGGCGAGAGAGGGAAGAAAAGTCAGACCCTTAGTCAAGATTTAGATGAGGCCGGATTTGTTAGTTATTTAGGGGATAAGGAGAATTGGTGGATAGGTCTATCCAAGGAAAAACAAGGTTCTTTCACCATTCCCTACTATGTCTTGGGTCAAGACTGGCAGATTTTTATTTCTGATCAACCCCTAGATGGTTTAGTCGTTACTCCCTTTGAAGCTCCTTATCAAGAACACTTTGAACGCTGGAAGCTGAATGCTGAGAAAGCCCTCTTTTACGGTTCTGTAAATCTAAAACAGTCTGAGAGTCTCTTTGCCTATTATGAACCGATTTATAGGGTTATCATTCAGGGGAATCTCAATCAAATCGTGGAAGAGTTGAACCTTTTGGAGAAGGTGGTTCTTGAAAATACGCCGCGTGTTCCCATTACCAAACAGCTTTTTATCCAGTTTGTCATGGATGTCTTTCATTTGTTTGAACACCTAAAAGCTGATGATATGACGGACATTGTCAAAACGATTCATGCTATTCAATCATTCGATGAACTGGTTCCTTATATCAAGGAAACTCTGACCCGATTCTTTGGGCAATATCGTATGAATGAGAATGTGGTCAGTGTGCTAGAAGTCATTGGGCGTGATTATCAAAAAGAACTTTCCCTCAAGGATATCAGTAAGGATCTCTTTATCAATCCTGTCTATCTGGGGCAGTTGATTAAGCGAGAAACCAATTCGACCTTCGCAGAGTTACTAAATAAACAACGCATTAAGGCCGCTCAGCAACTTTTACTTTCAACTAGTGACAGTATTGAAGATATTTGTTATGCTGTTGGTTACAGTAATGTTGGATATTTCTATAAAGTGTTCCGAAAATTGTGCGGAAAATCGCCAAAAGCCTACCGAAAACAGGTAGAAACTACACTATAATATTTGTATTCTTTTACAAAAGGTGCTATAATATCGATAATAATATCAGGAGGTTCTATTATGAAAAAGAAACCAATCTATCTATGGGTCTTGCTAATCTTGTCTGCCCTTATTTCAGCTACGTCTCTGTTTGAACTTTTGAAGCCCTTGCCTAGTAAAGAAGTCCTTCGTGCTGCTCAAAAACAAGTTGCAGGGGTCAGTGCTCAGCAGGTAGAAGATAGCATTAATTTTAGCTATAGAGTGGCAGAAGCATCTCATTCTATTTTTAATGTGGCCTTGGTTGTACTATCTGCTATTTTAGTGGTAGTAGCGATTGTATTCCTTGTTCGTAAGAATTTGCAGTATGCAAACTATACTTATGTCGGCTATGTTTTGCTAGCCATTATTGGTTCGATTTATACCTATGTGACTTTACAAGACGCTTTGCAGCTGGTTCAAGATGAAACTATTCGTTTGACAATGGGTATTGGTTCAAAAGCTGTCAGCATTTTCTATATCGTCATCAATGTTCTCTTCCTAGCCCTTGTCTTCTACAAGATATGGCGTCAGCAAAAAGCCTTGGCTGAAGAAGAGGAAACAGAAGAACTTGCCTAAGTATTGACAAAAAAGAACTATCAAGTTACAATCTTGGTAGTTCTTTTTCGATTAAAAATAAAATCATGGAGGTACATATGAAGACAATTTCTTTAGTTTATATTAGTCTGAGTGGCAATACTGAAAGTTTTGTGACGCGCTTGAAAGACTATCTCTTGTCCCAGTACGAGGGAATTGAGGTTCAAAAGATTCATATAAAAGATTTGGTCAAAGAAGGCCAAGATTTCTATGAAATGGACCATCCCTATGTTGCTTTTTTGCCGACTTACCTAGAAGGTGGGAATGGCGTGGATAACGGAGATGTTGAGATATTGACAACGCCAGTGGGAGATTTTATCGCTTATGGTGACAATGCTAGTAAGTGTTTTGGCGTAGTTGGTTCAGGCAATCGTAACTTTAATAACCAATACTGCTTGACAGCTAAGCAATACAGTCAACGTTTTGGTTTCCCTGTCTTGGCTGACTTTGAAATGCGAGGCATGCTGGGAGATATCAAACGTGTCGCAGCTATTATCGCAGATTTGTATGAGTTGGAAAGTTGAGCTTAGGCTTGACTTTTTTATTATTCCAAGTGGTTTTATCAGCACTCTTACTTTTTATGCTTCAAGAGTTGATTGATATGGTCTACTTTTTTTGATGCTCTTTTATAGGAAATAGTCCAAATGATGAGGTAGACAATCGCAAACTCGATAATGAGTTGGAGGTAGAAAATCCAGTGGAAGGGGAACCAACCTGCTAGGGTCGCTAGTGGGACAAAGCCAGCCAGCATAAGGAAGAAATGGGTCAGAGTGGCACGGAGCATGCTCCAATCACGGCTGAATAAGCGGTTGCCAAAGTTGAAGAGAATACCGATAGCTGCCCAGATCAGTGTGCAGTAGAGCAAGACCAAGGCACCGTGAACCTGATGTTGAGCCATCACTTGGCCGATGAGAGAGTCGGAACTTAGTGGTGCGTAGGTATTTGGTGCATAAATGAGTGAAAAGATGATAGAGAGGATGAGGCCGATAAGAACACCAGCAGCAGCATCGTGAAATACTTGTTTTTTCATAGTTCTAATTTCTCCTTGATGGTTTTTAGGTAACGGCGTGAAGAGTAGGTGAAGCTTTCGTTTTTCAAGAAAATTTTTACTAGGCCGTTTGGGGTTAGCTTGAGATGAGAGATGGAGTTGATATTGATGATTTCTGATTGGGAAATTTGGATAAAATTGGTTGGCAGAATTTCAAGAACCTGATAGAGTCGTAAATCAATATTGTAGGTCTGGCTAGCCGTTTCTGCAAGAACCTTCCGATTCTCGATATAGAAGCGCTGTATCTTACCAATCTCAACGAGATAGACCTGATCATCAATCTTTCCTTTGATTGTTTCTTTTTGGTCCAGATTTTCTGCGAACTCGATGACTTTCTGGATTTTATCGGTTTCTTGAGGTGCTTGGACAATCAGCTTTTCCTCCTTGTAAGTTTCACTAATCTGTAGTTCTATTTTCATAAACTTCTCTCCTTGTTTTTCATACAAAATTAATCTCACTTCTTGTACATCTTTATTAATACTCTTCAAAAATCAAATTCAAACCACGTCAGCGTCGTCTTGCCGTACTAAAGTACTGTCTGCACCTAGCTTTCTAGTTTGCTCTTTGATTTTTATTGAGTATACCACTATTTTATGCCCCCTGGCAAGGGACTTTGTCTATGTGGCGGGATTTTACTCCTATGTGGCGCTTGCTTTTCTGTCCTTTCTGAAATATGGTATAATAGCACTAATCAATTTCTAGGAAAATAGATACGGAAAGGGGCTGAAAGATGTCTCATATTATTGAATTGCCAGAGGTGCTGGCAAACCAGATTGCAGCTGGAGAGGTTATCGAGCGTCCAGCTAGCGTTGTTAAGGAGCTAGTAGAAAACGCCATTGACGCGGGCTCTAGTCAGATTATCATTGAGATTGAGGAAGCTGGTCTCAAGAAAATCCAAATCACAGATAATGGTCATGGAATTGCCCACGATGAGGTGGAATTGGCCCTGCGCCGCCATGCGACTAGTAAGATCAAAAATCAAGCGGATCTTTTTCGGATTCGGACGCTTGGTTTTCGTGGTGAAGCCCTTCCTTCTATAGCGTCTGTTAGTGTCTTAACTCTGCTAACGGCGGTAGATGGTGCTAGTCACGGGACCAAGCTCGTCGCGCGTGGAGGAGAAGTAGAGGAAATCATCCCAGCGACCAGTCCTGTGGGAACCAAGGTTTGTGTGGAAGACCTCTTTTTCAACACGCCTGCCGTCTCAAGTATATGAAGAGTCAGCAAGCGGAGCTGTCTCATATCATTGATATTGTCAACCGTCTGGGCTTGGCCCATCCTGAGATTTCTTTTAGTTTGATTAGTGATGGCAAGGAAATGACACGGACAGCAGGGACTGGTCAACTGCGCCAAGCTATCGCAGGGATTTACGGTTTAGCTAGCGCCAAGAAGATGATTGAAATTGAGAATTCTGACCTTGATTTCGAAATTTCAGGTTTTGTGTCTCTGCCTGAGTTAACTCGGGCTAATCGCAACTATATCAGCCTCTTCATCAATGGCCGTTATATCAAGAACTTCTTGCTCAACCGTGCTATTTTAGAGGGTTATGGCAGCAAGCTTATGGTAGGCCGTTTTCCACTGGCTGTCATTCACATCCATATCGACCCTTATCTAGCGGATGTCAATGTGCATCCGACCAAGCAAGAGGTGCGGATTTCCAAGGAAAAAGAACTGATGACGCTGGTTTCAGAAGCTATTGCAAATAGTCTCAAGGAGCAAACCCTGATACCAGATGCCTTGGAAAATCTTGCCAAATCGACCGTGCGCAATCGTCAAAAGGCGGAGCAGACCATTCTCCCACTCAAAGAAAATACACTCTACTATGAGAAAACAGAGCCGACAAGACCAAGTCAAGCTGAAGTAGCTGATTATCAGGTGGAATTGGCTGATGAAGGACAGGATTTGACCCTGTTTGCCAAGGAAACCTTGGACCAATTGACCAAGCCAGCAAAACTGCATTTTGCAGAGAGAAAGCCTGCTAACTATGACCAACTAGACCATCCTGAGTTGGATCTAGCTAGTCTTGATAAGGCTTATGACAAGCTGGAGCGAGAAGAATCTTCAAGCTTCCCAGAGTTGGAATTTTTCGGGCAAATGCACGGGACTTATCTCTTTGCCCAAGGGCGAGATGGGCTCTATATCATAGACCAGCACGCGGCTCAGGAACGGGTCAAGTACGAGGAATACCGTGAAAGTATTGGCAATGTTGACCAGAGCCAGCAGCAACTCCTAGTGCCCTATATCTTTGAATTTCCAGCGGATGATGCTCTTCGTCTCAAGGAAAGAATGACACATTTGGAGGAAGTGGGCGTCTTTCTAGCAGAGTACGGAGAAAATCAATTTATCCTGCGTGAACATCCTATTTGGATGGCAGAGGAGGAAATCGAGTCAGGCATCTATGAGATGTGCGACATGCTCCTTTTGACCAAGGAAGTTTCTATCAAGAAATATCGAGCAGAGTTGGCTATTATGATGTCCTGCAAGCGGTCTATCAAGGCCAACCATCGTATTGACGACCATTCGGCTAGACAGCTCCTCTATCAGCTCTCTCAATGTGACAATCCCTATAACTGTCCCCACGGACGCCCTGTTTTGGTGCATTTTACCAAGTCGGATATGGAAAAGATGTTCCGACGTATTCAGGAAAATCACACCAGTCTCCGTGAGTTGGGGAAATATTAAACTAAAAGGAAAACTATGTACGAATATTTAAAAGGAATCATTACCAAAATCACTGCTAAATACATTGTTCTTGAAACCAATGGTATAGGTTATATCCTGCATGTAGCTAACCCCTATGCTTACTCGGGACAGATCAATCAAGAGGCTCAAATTTATGTGCATCAGGTCGTGCGTGAGGATGCCCATCTGCTTTATGGATTTCGCTCAGAAGATGAGAAAAAGCTCTTTCTTAGTCTAATTTCGGTGTCTGGGATTGGGCCTGTATCAGCTCTTGCTATTATCGCTGCTGATGACAATGCTGGCTTGGTTCAAGCTATCGAAACCAAGAATATTACCTACTTGACCAAGTTCCCTAAAATTGGAAAGAAAACAGCCCAGCAGATGGTGCTGGACTTGGAAGGCAAGGTAGTAGTTGCAGGAGATGAACTTCCTGCTAAGGTCGCAGTGCAAGCCCACGCTGAAAACCAAGAACTGGAAGAAGCTATGGAGGCCATGTTGGCACTGGGCTACAAGGCAACCGAGCTTAAGAAAATCAAGAAATTCTTTGAAGGAACGACAGATACAGCTGAGAACTATATCAAGTCAGCCCTTAAAATGTTGGTCAAATAGGAGCAGAGCATGACAAAACGTTGTTCTTGGGTCAAGATGAGCAATCTTCTCTATATCACCTATCATGATGAAGAGTGGGGCCAGCCCCTCCATGATGATCAAGCATTGTTTGAGTTATTGTGTATGGAAACCTATCAGGCAGGCCTGTCTTGGGAAACGGTGCTCAACAAACGCCATGCTTTCCGTCAAGCCTTTCATGGCTATCAAATTCAAGCGGTCGCAGAGATGACTGACACCGAATTGGAAGACTTGCTGGAGAATCCAGCCATTATCCGAAATCGAGCGAAAATTTTTGCTACACGCGTTAACGCCCAAGCATTTCTACGACTACAGGCAGAGTACGGCTCTTTTGATGCCTATCTTTGGTCTTTTGTTGAGGGGAAAACTGTCGTTAACGATGTTCCTGATTATCGCCAAGCCCCAGCTAAAACACCCTTGTCTGAGAAATTAGCCAAAGATCTCAAAAAAAAGAGGTTTCAAGTTCACAGGCCCAGTCGCCGTCTTGTCTTTTCTACAAGCAGCAGGGCTGGTTGATGACCATGAGAATGATTGTGAGTGGAAAAGCAGGAATCAGTGAGTATAGGTAATTAGAATATCTGAGAATATAGAAAAAGCTGAGAAACTTTTCCCAGCTTTTTATATATACTATTAGATTTGTTAGAGTGAAGTCAAAAAAGTGATTCCACCTAAAATAACACCAGCTGAATTTGGAATGATTAGTATCCAATCCTTCTTAGGTTCCTTTGTCCATCCATAAATAACCCAGATTAAGCAAGATATAGCAGCTGATAAAGGTTGAAATGGTTGAGCTTTATTTCCCTGTAAATTAGCGATAATCTGAGGTATGTAGGCAATAAATACTATAATTCCAATAAAGGCACCAATAGAACCTACGATTCGATTAATTTTTTGTTTTGTCATATACACCTCCTTCAAAAGGATATCATAGAAATTAGCGAAATGCAATAAATTCAGATACAAATTGTAACGAAAACCAATACAAAAGCACAAAAATAGAGAAACTATTTATTTTTTGTTATAGTCAAAGCGAATGATTTGCTCCTGTGCATCTACATGAGCATGGACCCCAAAGGGTACAATTGCTCTTGGAGTTGCGTGGCCGATATTCAGATTATAGATAATCGGGATATTGCTGTCAATAATATCCAATAGTGCCTCTTTATAGTCGTCATAGAAAGTTTCATCCATAGGTTTTCCGACCAATAGTCCACTGATGACCTCGAATATACCAGTGTTCTTTAAAGTCCGCAACATCTTTTTGAAGTATTCCGGCTCAGGCTTTTCTTCGCTTGTTTCTAGCAAGAGGATTTTTCCTTCCCAGTCTGACAAGTCAGGGAAAAGTTTGTATTTTTGGCAGAGCTCCGTGCTATCTGCGTATCGAGAGTTGTCAAAGATATCGTAGAGGGATTCGAGGCAACCACCGAGGATTTTCCCCTCGAACTGGGCATTTCCCCGCAACAGCTCGAAACCGGTATTTGCATGACTGACACGAGGTGTCCCCAAAGCCTTGGAACTAAAATCAGTTCGTTCCTCATACCAAACATTGCTAGGGCGGATTTCTGAGATTCTTCCTGTCTCAATCAATTCTTTGAAGTAGTGAAGGCTATAGGCTAGCATTTCTTTGTCTAATTCACAAATGTCTGCTAAGAAGGATTGACCATAAAAAGTCTTGATTCCTAGTTTATGCAACATGAGATGGTTCATGGTTGTATCCGAGAAACCAAGAAAAATTTTTTTGTTTGATAACCTTTTGGAGTTGGTCATTTTCAAAAAGATAAGGTAGCAAGCGATAGGTATCGTCTCCACCGATGGCACATAGGATCATATCGATTCTATCATCAGAAAAGGCCTGAATCAAATCCTCTGCACGCGCTTCAGGATGATCCTTGATAAAGTCTAATCCTTTTAGCGAATGGGGCAAAAAGATAGGATTGAGTCCTAAGTCCTTGAGACGTTGGACACCCAAGTCAACTTCGTGTTTGACAAAGTCCTCTCCGATAATGCCACTAGATAAACTAACAATACCAATAGTAGAAATCATATTTTATCCTCCTAGAAATAGATTGAGCCTATTTTATCACAAAAGATAAGAGAAAGCTATGTGGTATGTCAGAAGAATACTTTAAAATCAAAAAAGTAAGTGAAAAAGCAACCGCACCTGCAGTTGCTTTTATCATTTTTCTTAATAACGTGTTGGTCCTGCACTTGCGCTACGGATATTCAAGCGTTTCTTGAGATAGAAGCGAAGGGCTAGGAGGGCTGCTCCGATAATAGCCAGTGGCACTGGAGCAAGTACTGGGTTAAGGCTAGCTGGTAGGAAGCTTGTTGCAAAGAAGACAAGCAACCAAAGGAACATAGAAGCTAGGATAACCAGTACAGATTTCCAGAAAGGTGGACGTTGGCTGCGGTCCATATCTGGTCCATAGTATTGGTAAACAAAGTAGTACATCAAGTAGAAGGCAAATCCACCAACAAGTCCAACTAGCAGGAGAGTGACAAGTCCATAGCCGAAAGCCTGATCTGCTGCAAAGAAAGTTGTGAGGGCGCTGACGAGGGCAAAGAGGCTAGTGATGAAAAGGGCTGAGTCCATAATCATGAGTTTTGGATCATCATTTCTTTTGGATGCTCTTTTCATATTGTTCCTTGACAGTGAAACTATGAGCCCAGTGGGTCGGTGCGCCATAGAGGGAACGAGCAGTCGTACCCTTGGCTTGCTCTTCAAGGATTTGGGGAATAACTTCCTCAAAAATAGCCTTGATTTCAGCGTCTGTTTTTCCATCTTTGATGAATTGTTGGGTAGCGATGTGGACAAATTCTTGGTTTTTCTTAGTTAATTTTTGTAGATCAATCTGAGACATAGGAACTCCTCTTAGAACCATTTTTTATGGATGAGATAGAGAGTGAGCGAGACACTCATAGCAAAGGCGATAAAGACGATTAACCAAAAAGCATTTGGTTCACCGTTTAGGGGGATTTCATTATCCTTAAAGTTCATCCCGTAGGCAGAAAAGACCATGGTTGGGATGGACATGACGATGGTCACAAGGGCCAAGGTTTTCATGATGTTGTTCTGGTTGTTGGAAATGATAGAGGCGAAGGTCTCTGTCATAGAGTGTAAGACGTTTCCATAAATGTCTGCCATCTCGATGGCCTGTTGAGTTTCAATCAGGGTATCTTCAAGCAGGTCCTCGTCTTCAAGGTATTTCTTGATATTGCTGGTTGAGCTGGTCAATTTCTTAATCACGCGCTCATTTGTTTTGAGGGAGGCCTTGAAATAGACGATGGTTTTTTCCAATTCCATGAGCTCAATCAATTCTTCATTACGAGTTGATTGATGCAGTTGACTTTCGATTTGTTCACTCTTACGGTCGATTGAACGAAGGGCTGTTAGGTAAAGCTCTGCATTGCGATAAAGAATCTGGAAGATAAAACGCGAGCGCATGAAGGTGTAGAAATTACGCAAACGACGGTTGATAAAGACATCGAGGACTGGTAATGGTTCCAAACAAGTAGTGATAATGGTTTCCTCTGTGATGATAATACCAAGCGGGATGGTTACGTAGTAGGTGCGATTATTTCTTTCTTCTGTGACCGGCACGTCAACGATAATCAGGGTATATTCGTCTTCAATGGTAATACGAGACATTTCTTCCGCATCGAGCGGTGCTCGAAGGTCGGCAATATCGATATCGAAGGCGTTAGCGATTTCGAGTGATTCATTTTGAGTCGGATTGACGAGATTGATCCAAGTACCCGGTTCAAGCGTATCGATCTCTTTAAATTCAGTTGTTGTAGAGAGAAAAACTTGTTTCATATCCCTTATCCTTTCTCATTTTTCAGATTTTTTCACACCGTACTATTATACTACAAATTCAGCCTTTTGGGTAATAGAATCTCACTTTTTTGGTATAATGGTAAGCAATAATGGACTAGAAAGAACAAAGATGCAAGATAAAATTGTCATTCATGGGGCGCGTGCCCATAATTTGAAAAATATTGATGTGGAGATTCCGCGAGACAAGCTGGTTGTTGTGACAGGCTTGTCAGGCTCAGGGAAATCCAGTCTGGCCTTTGACACCCTCTATGCGGAGGGACAACGTCGCTATGTGGAGAGTTTGTCAGCCTACGCTCGCCAGTTTTTGGGAAATATGGAGAAACCAGATGTAGATGCTATTGATGGTCTCAGCCCAGCTATTTCCATTGACCAGAAAACGACTAGCAAAAACCCTCGCTCGACGGTGGGAACCACGACTGAAATCAATGACTATCTGCGTCTCCTCTACGCACGTGTGGGGACGCCTTACTGTATCAACGGGCACGGAGCTATCAAGGCTTCTTCTGTGGAGCAGATCGTGGATAAGGTTTTAGAATTACCTGAACGCCAGCGCTTGCAGATTTTGGCCCCTGTCATCCGCAAGAAAAAAGGTCAACATAAGAGTGTTATTGAAAAGGTTCAGAAAGACGGTTATGTTCGTGTCCGTGTGGATGGGGAAGTCTATGATGTGACCGAAGTACCAGAGCTGTCTAAGAGCAAGCAACACAATATTGATGTCGTGGTTGACCGTATTGTTATCAAGGAGGGTATCCGTAGTCGTCTCTTTGATTCCATTGAGGCTGCCCTTCGTATTGCAGAAGGTTATGTCATTATCGATACTATGGACGACTCTGAGTTGTTGTTCTCTGAGCATTATGCCTGCCCAGTTTGTGGATTTACTATTCCAGAGTTAGAGCCTCGTCTCTTCTCTTTCAATGCTCCTTTTGGCTCTTGTAGTGAGTGTGATGGTTTGGGCATCAAGCTAGAGGTAGATATTGATTTGGTAGTGCCAGATGCCAGCAAAACCTTACGTGAGGGGGCGCTAACACCTTGGAATCCTATCTCGTCTAACTACTATCCAAATATGCTAGAGCAGGCCATGACAGCCTTTGGAGTGGAGATGGATAAGCCTTTTGAGGACTTGTCAGAAGAAGATAAGAACTTGATTCTCTATGGGTCAGATGGCAAGGAATTCCATTTCCACTATGAAAATGAATTTGGTGGTGTGCGTGATATCGACATTCCTTTTGAGGGAGTTGTCAATAATATCAAACGTCGTTACCATGAAACCAATAGTGACTACACGCGCACTCAGATGCGTCTCTACATGAATGAGCTGACTTGCGGAACTTGTCACGGCTATCGCCTCAATGACCAGGCCTTGTCTGTCCGTGTGGGTGGGGAACAAGGGCCACATATCGGAGAAATTTCAGACCTGTCTATCGCAGATCACTTGGACTTGGTAAGTCAGCTGACCTTGTCTGAAAATGAAGCCATCATTGCTCGTCCCATTCTCAAGGAAATCAAGGATCGTTTGACCTTCCTTAATAACGTGGGTCTTAATTATCTGACTCTGTCTCGCTCAGCAGGAACCCTTTCAGGTGGGGAAAGTCAGCGTATTCGGTTGGCGACCCAGATTGGTTCCAACCTATCAGGTGTCCTCTATATCCTGGATGAGCCGTCAATCGGGCTCCATCAGAGAGACAATGACCGCCTGATTGCCAGTCTGAAAAAGATGCGTGACTTGGGTAATACTCTTATAGTAGTGGAACATGACGAAGATACCATGCGTGAGGCTGATTATCTGATTGACGTTGGTCCCGGTGCCGGTGTTTTTGGTGGGGAGATTGTTGCGGCAGGTACGCCCAAACAGGTGGCTCGCAACAGCAAGTCTATCACAGGCCAGTACTTGTCAGGCAAACGTGTCATTCCAGTGCCAGAAGAGCGCCGTACTGGAAATGGTCGTTTTATCGAGGTGACAGGTGCGCGTGAGAACAACCTGCAAAATGTCACAGCTCGCTTCCCGCTAGGAAAATTCATCGCGGTGACAGGTGTATCAGGTTCAGGTAAATCTACCTTAGTCAATAGCATTCTCAAAAAAGCTATTGCTCAGAAGCTCAACCGCAATTCAGACAAACCAGGTAAGTTTAAGACTATTACAGGGATTGAGCATGTTGATCGTCTGATTGATATTGATCAAAGTCCAATCGGAAGAACGCCAAGATCTAACCCAGCTACCTATACAGGAGTTTTTGACGATATACGTGACCTTTTTGCTCAAACAAATGAAGCCAAGATTCGAGGCTACAAGAAGGGGCGTTTCAGTTTCAACGTCAAGGGTGGTCGCTGTGAAGCCTGTTCAGGTGACGGGATTATCAAGATTGAGATGCACTTCTTGCCAGATGTTTATGTGGCTTGTGAGGTCTGCCACGGAACCCGCTACAACAGTGAGACCCTAGAAGTTCATTACAAGGAAAAGAATATCTCGCAGGTCTTGGATATGACCGTCAACGATGCGGTGGAGTTCTTCCAACACATTCCAAAGATTCAACGTAAACTTCAGACCATTAAGGATGTGGGACTGGGATATGTAACGCTAGGGCAACCAGCTACCACCCTTTCTGGGGGAGAAGCGCAGCGTATGAAGCTGGCTAGTGAACTTCACAAACGATCGACAGGAAAATCTTTCTACATTCTGGACGAGCCGACGACAGGTCTTCATACCGAGGATATCGCTCGCTTGCTAAAGGTTTTAGCTCGCTTTGTTGACGATGGCAATACGGTCCTTGTTATCGAGCACAATCTAGATGTTATTAAGACTGCAGATCATATTATTGACTTGGGTCCTGAGGGCGGTGTCGGTGGTGGAACCATCATCGCAACAGGAACTCCAGAAGAAGTAGCGGCCAACGAAGCCAGCTACACAGGACATTATTTGAAAGGAAAGTTACATCATGAATAAACGCGTACAAGCATTTCTAGCTAAAATGCAAGAAAAAGAACTAGATGGCATCATCATCAATAACCTTAAAAACGTCTATTATTTGACTGGTTTTTGGGGCTCAAACGGAACAGTCTTCATCAGCCGTGACCGTCAGGTCTTGGTGACGGATTCTCGCTATATCATTGCAGCCAAACAAGAAACCAGTGGGTTTGAGATTGTGGCTGACCGTGACGAATTGGCTGTCATTGCAGGGATTGTTAAGGATATGGGCTTGTCTCGCATCGGTTTTGAGGATGAGATTTCGGTGTCTTATTATCACCGTATGAAGGCAACCTTTGAAGGAATTGACTTGCTTCCACAAACTCAGTTTGTTGAAGGTCTTCGAATGATTAAGGATGAGGCAGAGATTGCAGCGATTCGCAAGGCTTGTTCTATCTCAGACCAAGCTTTCCGCGACGCGCTTGACTTTATCAAACCAGGAAAGACTGAAATTGAGATTGCCAACTTCCTTGACTTCCGCATGCGTGAGTTGGGAGCATCTGGCTTGTCTTTTGATACTATTTTAGCAAGTGGCATCAACTCTTCGAAACCTCATGCCCATCCCATGCACAAACCAGTGGAGCTGGGAGAAGCTATTACCATGGACTTCGGCTGTCTCTACGACCACTATGTCAGCGATATGACACGGACTATCTACTTGGGGCATGTCAGTGACGAGCAGGCAGAGATTTATAATACGGTTCTCAAAGCTAATCAAGCCTTGATTGACCAAGCTAAGGCAGGCTTAGGTTTCCGTGACTTTGACAAAATTCCTCGTGATATTATCATCGAGGCAGGCTATGGCGACTACTTTACCCACGGTATCGGACACGGTATTGGACTTGATATCCATGAAGAGCCTTACTTTAGCCAAACTTCTACAGAAACTATCAAGGCAGGTATGGCCTTGACCGATGAACCAGGTATTTATATTGAAGGCAAATACGGCGTTCGTATCGAGGATGACATCCTGATTACAGAGACAGGTTGTGAATTATTGACACTTGCTCCAAAAGAGTTGATAGTCATTTAAGAGTCAAACAATTCAAATGATTGACTTTTAAAATTTAAAGGTTTATACTGAAAGACGAAAACGGTAGGTGAGGCTACCATAGGGATACGGATGACTACCGCAAAGCAGTGGAGACACTACTCGTTGGTCAACAGTCCTGGTCGCGAAGGCCAGGACTAAGCTCATTACATTGCCCTATGGAGTTAAAGCTTGAACGAAAAACAGATAATTAGTTTTTTAATCCTGCCATTTTATGGTGGGATTTTCTACTGTTTAAATCAAAGAAAGGAGATAGACGATGCAAATTGACGATCATCCGGAACCGCACATACACAGCCAATCGCTGATTTGTGTCGTTCTGCCCTTATAAAGTGATTGGTCTCTGTGTATGAAACACATCATTCGTACAGATAGGAGAAACCAATGAAAACTACAAAAGAAAGATTAGCAACAGCTATTCATACATCTTTAAACGAAACTCTATCTTTTTATAAGACAAGTCTAACAGGCTTGACTGAGGAGCAGGTGGAGAAAAATCGTGACTTATATGGCGAAAATACCATCACAAAGGGTCAAGAAGACAGTATCCTCAAAAAGATTTACGAATCGATTATCAATCCTTTCACAATTATCTTGCTTGTCATTGCTACAATATCTTTAGTGACCAATGTTTGGTTGGCAAAACCAGGTCAAGAAGATCCGACAACTTCTATTATCATCGTTGTTCTAGTCCTCATTTCTGGTGGAATTCGATTTGTTCAAGAGCTCCGTAGTGATAAGGCAGCCACCAATCTTTCAAAAATGATTGTCAACACAGCAACTGTCATTCGTCAAGGTGAAATTCAAGAAGTACCTATCGATGATTTGGTAGTAGGTGATGTGGTAAAATTAAGCGCTGGTGATATGATTCCAGCAGACCTTCTTTTATTTGAGTCGCGCGATTTCTTTGTACAACAGTCTGGTTTGACAGGAGAAAGTGATGCAGTTGAAAAATTGGCTTTGACCAAGGCAACAGACCAACAATCTGATAGCCTTCTTGAAGCTGAATTCTTGGCATTTATGGGAACTAATGTCTTGTCTGGTAGTGCTAAGGCCGTGGTTTTGGCGGTTGGTGATGCTACCATGATGGGAGCTATTGAGCAGACTCTAAACACCTATGATGACCCCACTTCGTTTGAGCGGGAGATGAATAGTATTTCGTGGCTCTTGATTCGCTTGATGTTGGTCATGGTTCCCATCGTGTTTCTTTCTAATGGATTGACAGATGGAGATTGGTTAGAAGCTGGCGTATTTGCTTTGAGTGTTGGTGTTGGATTGACACCTGAGATGCTTCCTATGATTATTACCGCTAGCCTAGCAAAGGGTTCTATTATCATGGCCAAGGAAAAAGTGGTTATCAAAAAACTCAATGCCATACAGGACTTAGGGGCGATTGATATCTTGTGTACAGATAAAACAGGAACTCTAACCCAAGACGAAATTGTCCTTGAATATCCCTTGGACATCCACGGACGCTTGGATTTGACCGTCTTGAGACGGGCCTATCTCAATTCCTATTTTCAAACTGGCTTGAAAAATTTGATGGACAGAGCCATCATCAAACGGACTGAAAAGGAAGCAAAAGAACACGCCCTCTTGCAAAATCTGGCTCAAACTTTTCAAAAAATAGATGAGCTTCCCTTTGATTTTGAACGTAGACGGATGAGTGTTATCGTTAAGGATGAACACGAGGTTGTTAGTTTGGTAACTAAGGGAGCCCTTGAGGAAATGTTGACGATTTCCAGTTATGCGGAATATCAAGGAGTGATTACTCCCTTGACAGATGTTATTAGAGAAGAAATTTTAGCAGAAGTCCGACAACTAAATCAACAAGGTTTACGTGTCTTGGGAGTGGCCTATAAGTCAGGTTTGAGGGAAGGTCATGCCTATACAGTTGATGATGAAGGGGATATGATTCTAACTGGTTATTTAGCCTTCCTAGATCCTCCTAAACCATCTGCAGCACCAGCAATTAAGGCTCTGTTAGAACATGGAGTTCAAACAAAAATTTTGACGGGAGACAACGAAAAAGTTACCCAAGCAGTCTGTGAAAAGGTTGGTTTGGATATCAATCAGATGCTGTTAGGATCTGAAATTGATCAGATGAGTGATCAAGAATTGGCTCAAGCCGTGGAGGAGGTAACAGTTTTTGCCAAACTTTCTCCTGACCAAAAAGCAAGGATTATTTTACAATTTAAGGCTAATGGTCATGCGGTCGGCTATATGGGAGATGGAATCAATGATGCCCCTTCTATGAAAGTTGCAGATGTGGGGATTTCTGTTGATACAGCAGTAGATATTGCCAAAGAAACGGCTGATGTTATCTTACTTGATAAGGATCTTATGGTTCTTGAAAAAGGACTCGTTGAGGGTCGTAAGGTCTATGCTAATATGACCAAATATATCAAAATGACAGTGAGTTCTAATTTTGGAAATATCTTATCCTTGTTGGTCTCTGGAATCTTTTTACCATTTTTACCAATGGCGCCAGTCCATTTGATTATCCTAAATCTAGTCTATGATTTATCTTGTATTGCCTTGCCTTTTGACAAGGTGGATAAAGATTTTTTGAGAAATCCGCATACCTGGGAAGCTAAGTCCATCACACGTTTCATGGTTTGGATGGGGCCTATTTCTTCTGCCTTTGATATTTTGACCTTTATTTTGCTCTATTTTATCATTGTACCCATGACGACAGGTCAAGCCTATGTCCATGGAGCGGAGTCTGCCGTAGGATTTATTGTCTTGTTTCAGACAGGTTGGTTTATCGAGTCCATGTGGTCACAGACCATGGTTATTCATATGTTGCGTTCAGCCAAAATTCCCTTTTTACAAAGTCGTCCAGCTTGGCTAGTCCTTGTGACAACCTTATTGGCTGCAGCCTTTGTGACCTTCCTTCCCTACAGTCCACTCGCAATTCTACTTCATCTAACTCCATTAAAACCGATTTATTTCATCTTTTTGCTTTTCATCATTATTTTGTATATGATTAGCGTGACAATTGTGAAAAAAATCTATATCAAGAAATATCAAGAATGGCTGTAAATTTCATTTTGTCAAGAAAAAAGTACGAAAATGACGAAAAAAGTCAAAAAAATTTAAAAATAGGTCGCAAGTCGGATGTTTTTTATGGTATAATAGACTAAACTGATAGTAACATGTAGCGAAAGGGGTAGGTACATGATTAAAATTTATACAGTCTCAAGTTGTACTAGCTGTAAAAAAGCAAAAACCTGGCTCAATGCCCACCAGTTAAGTTATAAAGAACAAAACCTTGGTAAAGAAGGAATTACGAGAGAAGAATTACTGGATATTCTAACCAAAACAGATAACGGAATAGCCAGCATCGTTTCATCTAAAAATCGCTATGCCAAAGCCCTTGGAGTGGATATTGAAGATTTGAGTGTCAACGAAGTCCTCAATCTGATTATGGAAACACCGAGAATTTTAAAGAGCCCAATCCTTGTAGATGAAAAACGCCTGCAAGTTGGCTATAAGGAAGATGATATTCGTGCCTTCCTACCACGCTCTGTCCGTAATGTAGAAAATGCAGAAGCACGTTTGCGTGCAGCTCTATAAACATCAAGGCTGGGAGCAACTCCCAGTCTTATTTTAATTTAAAAAAAAAGAAAGAAGAAAGAAATGAAAAAAATAGTTCTTGTTAGTCTAGCTTTCCTTTTTGTCCTGGTTGGTTGCGGACAGAAAAAAGAAACTGGAACAGCTACAAAAACAGAAAAGGATACGCTTCAGTCGGCATTGCCAGTATTGTAGAATGCTGAGAAGAATACAGTTGTGACCAAGACTTTGGTCTTGCCCAAGTCAGATGATGGTAGCCAGCAAACCCAAACCATTACATACAAGGACAAGACTTTTTTGAGCTTAACGATTCAACAAAAACGTCCAGTTTCAGATGAGTTGAAGACTTATATCGACCAACATGGAGTGGAAGAAACTCAAAAAGCTCTTCTCGAGGCAGAGGAGAAGGATGAGGCTATTATAGAAGCTCGTAAATTAGCAGGATTTAAGCTTGAAACTAAACTATTGAGTGCAACAGAACTTCAAACAACGACTAGTTTTGATTTTCAAGTTTTGGATGTCAAGAAGGCTTCTCAGTTAGAATATTTGAAGAATATTGGTTTAGAAAATCTCTTGAAGAATGAACCAAGCAAATATATTTCAGACAGATTGGCAAATGGCGCGACAGAACAGTAGAAAATCCAAATAAATAGACTGCCTGAATTGTAGAACGTAAGGAATTATGCTATAATGGTACTATTCTAAGGAAAGAGGGTGTTAGAATGGGATTTACTGAAGAAACAGTACGTTTTAAATTGGACGATTCCAATAAAAAAGAAATTAGCGAAACTCTGACTGATGTTTATGCTTCGTTGAACGATAAGGGCTACAACCCGATTAACCAAATCGTAGGTTACGTATTGAGTGGAGACCCTGCCTACGTTCCTCGTTATAATAATGCACGAAATCAAATCCGTAAGTATGAGCGCGATGAAATCGTTGAAGAATTGGTCCGCTACTACCTTAAAGGACAAGGAGTCGATCTATAACCTATGAGAATTATGGGATTGGACGTCGGTTCAAAAACGGTAGGGGTGGCCATTAGCGATCCGCTTGGTTTTACAGCTCAAGGACTTGAAATCATCCAAATCAATGAGGAACAAGGCCAATTTGGTTTTGATCGTGTTAAAGAGTTGGTTGATACTTACAAGGTGGAACGATTTGTAGTGGGCTTGCCTAAAAACATGAACAATACAAGCGGACCGCGCGTGGAAGCTAGTCAAGCCTACGGAGCAAAGTTAGAAGAGCTTTTTGATTTACCAGTAGACTATCAAGATGAACGCTTGACAACAGTTGCCGCAGAGCGCATGTTGATTGAACAAGCAGATATTAGCCGTAACAAGCGCAAGAAAGTCATTGATAAGTTAGCAGCTCAGCTGATTTTACAAAATTATTTAGATAGAAAATTTTAATACAAAGGAGAGGCTATGTCACACGATCATAACCACGACCACGAAGAACGTGAATTAATTACACTAGTAGATGAGCAAGGAAATGAAACCTTGTTTGAAATCCTTTTGACCATTGACGGAAAAGAAGAATTTGGTAAAAACTATGTTCTCCTAGTACCAGTTAACGCAGAAGAAGACGAAGACGGACAAGTTGAAATTCAAGCTTACTCATTCATCGAAAACGAAGATGGAACAGAAGGCGAATTGCAACCAATCCCAGAAGACTCAGAAGACGAATGGAACATGATTGAAGAAGTCTTCAATAGTTTTATGGAGGAGTAAAAACGTCCGGGGGACGTTTTTAGCCTGACGCTAAAAATAAAAACCGTCAGTAAGTTCGGGGGATGTGTTTAGCTCTGCGCTAGAAATTATAAACGCAGGAATATCCAATGGGTGTTTTACTCCACGTTAGCATTTATAGTAGCTAGTTATTAGCTAACCAGGTGAGAGGTCGGGACGAAAATCCTGGCCTCGTTTTTGTTAGTTAGGAGACTTTATTGAGGCAGTTGATTGAACCTGTAATTAAGGAGATGTATATGTTTGAAGTAGAAGAATGGCTCCATAGTCGGATTGGTTTGAATTTTCGATCAGGCTTGGGCCGAATGCAACAAGCGGTGGATTTGTTGGGGAATCCCGAGAAGTCTTATCCTATTATCCACGTAACAGGAACTAATGGAAAAGGATCTACCATTGCTTTTATGAGGGAGTTATTTATGGGGCATGGCAAAAAAGTTGCGACTTTCACCTCCCCTCATATCGTCTCTATCAATGATCGAATCTGCATTAACGGGCAACCAATAGCTGATGCAGACTTCATCCGTTTGGCTAATAAGGTCAAGGAGATGGAGAAAACGCTCCTGCAAACCCATGACCAGTTGTCTTTTTTTGAATTGCTGACCTTGATTGCTTTTCTTTATTTTAGAGAGCAAGCGGTGGATTTGCTTTTACTAGAAGTGGGAATTGGTGGTTTACTAGACACGACCAATGTGGTAACTGGAGAGATTGCTGTCATCACTTCCATCGGACTTGATCATCAGGAGACTCTGGGTGACAGTATAGCAGCAATTGCAGAGCAGAAAGCTGGTATTTTTAAGGCTGGTAAAAAGGCAGTGATTGCTAAGTTGCCTTCAGAAGCTAGGCTTGTTTGTCAGAAAAAAGCAGAATCTTTAGCTGTTGACCTTTATCAGGCAGGTCAGGATTTTTCAATGCTGAATGGGGATTTTTCAAGCTCTTTGGCTAACCTTTCACAGTTGAAAATAGGCTTGGAAGGAGCTTATCAGCAGGAAAATGCGGCCTTGGCGCTACAAACGTTTCTTCTCTTTATGAGAGAAGGAAAGGAAGCTGTTGATGAACAGGTTGTAAGACAGGCTTTGGAGAAGACCCATTGGGCTGGGCGTTTGGAGCGTATTCGTCCTCAAATTTACTTGGACGGTGCTCATAACCTCCCTGCCTTGACTCGCTTGGTTGAATTTACTAAAGAAAAAGAGCAGGAAGGATATCGTCCTCAAATCCTATTTGGAGCCTTGAAAAGGAAGGATTATCAAGGGATGTTGGCTTATCTGACTGAAAAATTGCCTCAGGTGGAACTCAAGGTGACCGGCTTTGACTATCAAGGTTCTTTGGATGAAACAGATGTAACAGGTTACGATGTAATTCCTTCTTATCGCGAATTTATCAGCAGTTTCGAAGAAAGAGCAGACACTCAAGACTTGTTATTCATTACAGGGTCTCTCTATTTTATCTCAGAAGTACGGGGCTACTTGCTGGCCCATGAGCAGATAAATTGACCTCCTTTTTTGAACTTGTTATACTAGGAAAACTACTAGTTAGAAGGAAAAACTTCTGTAAATTGGTAGCAGAAAGGAAATTCATCATGAAATTAAAAAGATTCACACTTTCTCTTGCTTCTCTAGCAAGTCTTAGTCTCTTAGTAGCTTGTTCACAAAGAGCTCAACAAGTTCAACAACCAGTAGCTCAATCGCAAACACAACAAACTCAGCAATCACAACCTGCTGCTTCATCTTCGGCAGAAAATTCAAACCAGGCAGCGACAAGTTCTTCACAAAATACGCCTGAGGCTCAACCAACCAATATTGATGGAACTTATACTGGTCAGGACGAAGGAGACCGTATCACTTTAGTGGTAACTGGAACAACTGGTACATGGACACAGGTAGAAACTGACGGAGATCAAGAAATCAAGCAGGTTAGCTTCGATGCCGCTAATCAACGCATGATTATTGGGGATGATGTCAAGATTTATGCAATTAATGGCAATCAGATGATTATTGACGATAGGGATAGAGAAGCGTCTGATCGCATTGTTTTATCAAAATAGACTGGAAGGAGACTGGTTTTGTCAGTCTCTTTTGCTTTTACTCAGAAAAATGATTATAAATACTTGCCTTCTACCGAATACCTGCGTTATACTAGTATTAATTACCTGTTTTTAGCATTCATACTCTTCGAAAATCTCTTCAACCACGTCAGCTTCCATCTGCAACCTCAAAACAGTGTTTTGAGCAACCTGCGACTAGCTTCCTAGTTTGCTCTTTGCTTTTCATTGAGTATCAAATATCAAGGAGGGGATATGAAATATAGAAAATTTCAATTAT
>CAKMOM010000085.1:0-8170 GCA_927910965.1 uncultured Streptococcus sp. | reverse complement strand
CTAGCTGACGTGCTGGCTGGATGAGCTTAGCACTTGTTGAAGCCGATTGACTAGCTGACGTGCTGGCTGATTGGCTTGCACTTGTCGATGCGGACTGACTAGCTGAAGTGCTTGCTGATTGACTTGCGCTGGTTCTCGCTGATTGGCTCGCACTTGTTGACGCTGACTGACTTGCACTTGTCGATGCTGATTGGCTTGCGCTCGTGCTTGCTGATGCTGAGGCCGATTGAGACGCTTCCGAATCCGATACCGGCACTTTCACTTCATTCCTTGTACCATCTTTATAGGTAATAACTACTGTTACTTTACCATCTGATACAGCACCATTATCTTTAAGTGCATAACTACGAATACGGTTTGCCTCTTGTGGATTAGATCCCTTCACTGCTGCAAGAATCTTTTCTTTATCAGTTGCTGACGGAGTTGTCGCATTGCTTACTTGAACTGTTGCTGGCACATTACCAGGGAATTTCTCATTCAGTTTTCCTTGGGCAACTAAAAATGCTGGTATTTCCGTCTCATTTTCACTCAAATCTTTCGAACGGAAAGTACGAGTCCAAACGTTAGTAGAAGACCAAGTCTCATTTTCATTAAACTTACCATTGATTTCAAGCTTCGCTGGAGTATCTTTTGTTGCTACAGTTGGAGTTGCTGTGATGTTATTGACAACCCCATCCGAAGTCCTGTTCGATGACAAGAAGTTTGACTGACCAGTTTTACCATCAAAAAGTTCAAGGTTTCGGATCTTACCACTGTTATCTGTAGAAGTTGCTACTACACGGTATTCATCACCTGCAAAGATTTCATAACCTTCTGGTCTGCCTGTTCGAACAACTTTCTTAGGTGCGTCTTCCCAATCACCTGCTGCATTTTTAATTTGAACTTTGTATTCAATATTAGGCGCTTCAGTTTCCTTAGTAATCGTACCAGAACCTGGCTCTGAAGCTAACACTTCAGTTGTATTTGGACCTGCTGGTACACTTTGAGTCGCAGTTACATTAGGTACAGTACTTGAAGGAAGAAGACCATTGTTTGCGGTGTAAGCAGCTCCCAAATCATCGGCAGTAAAGGTTACACTTGTAGCATTTGTTGGAACTTGCTTAGTAAAGGTTTGAGTACCTACTGTCAAGGTTACTGTTGCTCCTGGAAGAACATTGTTTACCGTGATTGATTGATCTGGTAAACCTCCACGTCCAGTTAAATCTTCAACAACTGGTGGGTTAACTTCCATTGCCAAATCTGAGATTGGTTTTGTACGAGATTGACCATCTTTATAGGTAATCTTGACCTTATTATCTTCGATGGTAACACTCTGGATACGATCTTTTTCTTTTTCTGTAGCTGTATTATGGGCATCCTTAACAGCTTCTATAATGCTTGTTTTTTCCGTATCTGTTAAGGCAGACAGACTTGTAACTTTAATCTTCTTATCAGGATTCAAGTTAGCATTTCTTACTGCTAAATTACCCTGTTTTATTCGGAAGGTTGAGCCATTTGAACGGTTATCGGCCGCATCTTCTGCAGAAATAGAACGGGTTGCAGAGTTTGTATCTCTATATTGCAAATCATCGTTGACTTTTCCTGTAACTTCCAATTTAGCTGGATTTGCTGAGGTTGCTTCCGTCAAAGAAGAAATATTGTCTGCATTCGCTGCTCCAAATGTATTATCCAAGACATTTGGAACAATCGTTGCACTTGTTAAACCTGAATGAACATTGGTTTTCTTAATAAATTTACTATTATCTGTAAAGGTTGTGGTGAAGCGAAGTTCATCACCTGCATAGAAGGTATGTTCTGATAGATTTCCTACCCTTGTTCTTGGAACTTCTTTCCATTGGCCAGTCACACGATCCTTCACTTCTACAACTGTATCCGTAGCTACTGGTTTAATTGTTTCAGGAGTAATATTGACTCCTGTACTCTCAGCAGAAGAAGTTGTCACACCTGATGAATCTGTTACATTAGCCGTTGCGGTAACTGTTCCAGTCTTAGGTAAGATATTACCAGTTAACCCAATCTCAGTAGGACTTACTGTAAGAGTCGTATCTCCAACAGGTTTTTCAATCGTACGACTAACATTTCCAATCTTAACAGTAACAGATGTTGCCTTAGGATCAATATTGGTAATCGTAATATTTTTCTCAAGACCACCTTGCCCTGTCAAATCATTTTTAACTGTTGGTGCTTTTGGTGTAGCAATATCGGATACTTTAAGTGTACGAGTCGTCTCATCCTTATATCGAATAGTTACTGTATCACCATTTATTGTAATATTCTTGATACGACCATCAACCCCATGTGCTTGCTCGATACTTGCCTTCAAGCTTGCTTTTTCAGTTTCTGACGGATTGCTCAAGTCATTGACTGTAGGCTTGGTTGTTGGATTGAGATTGGCATTTTTAACCGCAAGACTTGCATGACGGATAATAAATGCATCTGTGCTAGATGAGTTATTTGCTCCATCGACAGCATTAATTTGACGAGTCAAAATCTGATTATCTGCCCAAACAACATTTTGTCCCATCGTTACAGTAGACGTTCCCTCATACGGAGCTGTTCCCGATGCAGTCGTTATCGTATCTCTGAAGGTGCCACCTGTACTTGTTCCCCAAGCAGGCAAAGCAAACAGATCATTTTTCCAACTTATTTCATCACCAAATGTAACCGTCTTAACTTTTCCACTGTTATCTGTAACTGTAGTTTTGACACGAAGTTCATCGCCTGAATAGATAGAATAATCCTGTTTACCTTGTGAGTTAGTTGTAGAAGGGACTGGCTTCCAAGTATTCGATGTCTTATCTAAAACCTCAAATGTATAGTTAATAACTGGCTTTTCTGTTTCCGGTGTGATGGTTACAGGATCACTTGCTGCAGATTCAAGGAAAGTACCTGCTGCTGAGTATAGAGATGGCGCTGCAACTTTTGCAGTAACTGTTGCATTATTTGGCAACAAGCCATTTTCAAAACCAAGTTCAGTTGGTGTAACAGTTACAGTGTCTGTACCAGCTGAAATTTGCTTAGTAACAGATTTATTACCAACTGTCACTGTCACCTTTGTAGCTTGCGGATCAATGTTTGTAACAGTGATGTTAGACGGCATACCACCTTCTTCATTCAGATTATTGGTTACCGTCGGTCTAGTTGGCAACACTTTCACTGGAACAGTTTGAGCATTAGGATTGCCGGCTCCGTCAATAGCTGAAATCAAATATTTGTATTCACCAACTTTATTAATACTTCCTCTGACATAACCTGTAACTGTTTTGTCAGCATTTGTTTTCACATTAACTAAATCTAAATCTTGACCCGCTGGCGATACTTCTGCTAGACCTTTTGTATAAAGGCTACCACCTCGGAAAGCTTTAATACCTGAATTTCCTGTTTCGTTATCAGAAGCAGTTACTGGTATATCTATCGAATCTCCTGATACAATAGTCAATCCATCAGCAGGAATCCCCTTAATTACAGGAACAATAGCATCAGGACTTGAAACTACGGGAGCACTAAATTCTGATTCTAAAGTTCCCTTACTTTTTGGCAAGGTTACAGTTGTCTTGGCTATATATGACCCAGACTGAACAGTTGGCACATCAACTGTTGCTTTACCACTTTTAACTGTACCGGTATAGCTAGTATTATTTGGGCCCTGGAGGGTAACTGTTGAGTCATCTGGAATACCTGTCCCTACATTAACTACAACATTTGCACTCTGTCCGACTTTATTATCAAGGCTTGTTTCGATTGTTGGAGGAGCTGGTTTAACAGCAACTGTAACAGTTTGCTCAGTTGTATTACCAACTGCGTCTGTAGCCGTCACCTTCACATTTTCATAAAGACCCACTTTAGAAGGAGTACCTGTCAAGGTTCTCGACATAGAACCGTCATTATTTCTAACAGCATTCCCTACTGCCAAAACATTGTTAAAGGTTGGATTCGATTTATCAAGAGTGGTTCCTGTAGACTTACTTGCATCGTAAGTAAGGGTCTTCATGCCTGAATTACCAGTCGTCACATCAGAAGCTGACAAGCGGACATTAGCTCGTTGTCCAACAGTCAAATTGATTTGTCCGTTGTCCCCTGCTGTAATAACAGGTCCAGTCTTATCAATATTGACTGCGCGGACCTCATTACTATAATCAGATTCAACCGATGTTTTCTTTACATTATTTTGATCTGTATATTCTGGCTGTCCATCAACAACTGTCTGAGCTTTATAAACTGCATTGTTTTGCAGATTAACATTCCTAAAGGTTACACTTCCATCCGTACCTGCTACTGCCTCTTGAATTTGTCTTCCATTTTCATAGAGGTAAACTTTCTTACCAGGAGCAGCTTTCTCAACTTTAATATCTTGTTGAGCTTTACCTTCTACAAGTTTACTTGTAATTTTTGGTGTGTGAGGCTTAACGATAAACTGAGTAGGAACATCTTTTGTTGTATTATCCGGGAAGGTTACATGTATCTTATTGTTAAAGACCCCTGGAGTACGTCCAACATCCTTGCTCTCGATTTTTTGACCGTTAGAATCTCTCCATTCTACTTGTGAATTTTTTGGTAATTTCCCAGCAGCACCATAATCATTGGTACCTTTTTTCACCAAGTACTGGTTCGGGTCTGTATATCCATTGGCCGCAGAATCGTTATACCACCATTTTAGACCTGCATTGTAGTAGCTATTTGTACTATAAGGCGCTTCTACTTGTTTAACAAAGTATTTACCATTGTCAGCTGCTGCTAATGGATAAGCTTTGTCATAACTCAGTCCTATCGGATTAGTATGAATTCCAACAGTTGCAAACGTAGTATTTTGTGTACCTTGACCGAAGAGGACTTTCATATTCTTCAAGTCACCATTCGACACGCCATCCTTGACGGTCGTTGTAAAACGAGTTACATGTACCTCATTTCGGTCACCACCGATATTAACATTTTGCCAGATAACACGTTTACCCGCACCTTTAGTATTGATAATCGCCGGATTGATCGTATTCCAAATAGCTCGTTTGTCATTATCACTGTTATCTGCTGTCGCTTTCAAGAGGTTGTATTGTTCATCACTATCATTAGCGATACAATCCCCTGCCCTGCATTACCAAACTGATCTGTATTATAGGTCTCTGTCCCTTGTCGTTCGTATGTTCCTCCATAATTTTGAGGTAATAGAGTTGCTTGGGATTTATCAATTGGTAACTCTGCGAAATCAATAGGCGGACGACCAGATGTTCCCGTAATTGTATCCTTATATGAAGTTGATGCAATCGTAGTCGGCATATTGACCTGTTCAGGAACCTGAATCCACTTACGAACATTTGTACGTCCACGGTTAGCATGTGGATTTTCTACAACTGTCCAAATAATGGAAGTAATTTTACCATTTGCGTCATATACTGGCTCAGTTTTAACAGCAATATGATCTCTCAAGTGGTTTGCAGCTTGATTATTTTCTCCAGATACGAAATAATCAATCGCCTCACCATTTGGACGTTCTTCAAAGTCTAAACCAACCGCACGTGAACCGAACTGGGCATTACGAGCACGGAACTGTACTCCCTGCTCCATTTGCTTACCATTCAATGAACTACGTTTACCGTTGCTAGCACGAAGAACGGCATTGGCGATTGAAGCTTCTGCAGCCTTGGCTTGCTTAATAACGTCTGTCAAGTCAGCATTTGGAGTTTTCAAAGCTTCTTCGATAGCTGTTACAGCTGCATTCACCTTTGCAACAGCTGATTCAGTATTTGGCAGACCGATAGACTTAGCTAGGTACTCACCCATAGAAGCAGAGATTTTAGACAGACGTTTACGGTCTTCTTCAGCTTTCTTGTTGCTCTCAGCAGATACTGTAGTCGCTACGGCAGCTGTTGTCGTCGTATCCACCAAGCTTGAAGTCGTTGATGTGATTTGACTCAAACGAGTTTCAACTGCTTGTAGAGAGGCGAGGCTATCAGTGATAACTTTTGAAAGAGCAGCATCAGCTGTTGTGTTAGCTGCATCTTCCTTACGAACAGATGTCTCTTTGTTTGAAGCTGTCTCTGATGATACTGGTGTTACAAGTTCAGAAGTTACTCCAGCTTGTGATTGAGAAGCACTTGTTGAAGCTGACTCTGATGCACTTGTTGATGCTGATTCTGAAGCGCTTGTTGATGCGGATTCAGAAGCCGATGTACTTGCTGATTCTGATGCACTTGTTGAAGTACTTACTGATTGGCTTTCACTTTCTGAAAGATATTTACTTGCATTCTTGGAAGCTTCCTCAGACAAGGACTGGCTTTGGCTGACAGAAACTGATAAGCTATCGGCTTGAGCTCCCTCCTGATCTTTTACTGTTCCCAAAGTTACTGTGTCTGTATTCGCAAGTGTCTGATTTGACTCTACTGTCTTTTCAAGAGCGTCATTGGCATAAACAGTTGTTTGTGTTGCAACTGTTCCTCCAAGTACCGTCCCTGCTGCGGCTATCCCTTTCAGGATATCCAGTCCAGTCAGTGTATTTGCTGCTTGCTCTTCGATAACTTCAGTTGTTACCTGAGTAGCATCTACACCACCACGCAAGACTTTAAAGAGGCCAAATTGAGAGGTCGAGGCACGCAACCAATGCTTACCCGACTTGATCAACTTGAAACGGGTTACACGATCCGTCTCCCTATATTCACCTTCTTGGCGTCTAAAAAACATATTTTAGATCCCTTTCCACTTATATTTATGTGCATTTGTCAATAAAATACCAATATACATTATACACTTTAGATACAAGTAATTCAATAAGTTTCAAAACATTTTTACCTAAAAAAAAAAAAAAGTATTTTATATAGATATTATAGGTGAATATGCTGCTTTTTATAAATATTAGAAAAATAACAATTTTAAACGTTTTCAAAGGGGAGAAGTCCCAATTTTAAGCGTTTTTATGTTTCTAAATTGCGAAATCTTAAATCTTTGTTACAGGTTTTCTGAAAACGTTTTCTCTCTCATTTTATAAAATAGTTTTATTTATAACTATTTGTTTAGTGTACACTTTGTTATAATATTGATTATATTGTATTTTTGTGCAAGGATTTTTGTCTGTTTAAAAAACGAATAATATAGCTATTCATTTTTTTAATTATGTATAACAAATTTCATTCATCTGATATCTTTATCACTTATATATTCGTCTCTATTTATCGAACTCTTCGAAAATCTCTTTAAACAAGGTATGCTTCGCCTTGGATTATATATGTAACTGACTTCGTCATTCTTTTCTACAACCTCAAAACTGTACTCGGAGGAATCTGCAGTGATATATGTTACATATATAAATAAGCTGTGCATGTCCTACAAAAAAATTCCTTAGTCTATTTTTAAGTAAAGGTAAGGTATTTTAGGATTTCTTATACTGACAGAGCATAGACCCTAATTAAATTGAAATAAGACATAAATATATTAGGGAAGTCGAAGTAATTTATAGAAATGTTTTAAGAACTTCTCGTACTGTTCTAGATTCAATACACTATGTTTTAGGAACTACAATGGAGTATTCCAAATTCAATAAATTGTAAAACAAAAAAGTGAACTAAACCGAATTCTGATTTACAGAAAACTAGTTTTGTTCACTTTTTCTTATGGTCGAAACTTCTGTTCCATCCATTTTTCAATCATCTATCCGCAGATCAATCTGCTACAGAAAAATTGTTTACATTTCTTCTTCATCATCACGTTTGCGACGTTTCGCAATCAGACCTAGACCCGTTACAGCAGTCAAAGCACCTAGAAGGACAGATGTTTTGGAAACTTCTGTACCTGTATTTGGCAATTGCTGTCTTGACTTAGCTGTCGGTCCGGCACTATTTCCAACGTGTGAAGTCGAATGATCAACATTTGATTCTACAAGTGAGCTTGACATTGAGGCACTATTAGAAGCTACACCTGAAAGTGATGTACTTGTTGAAGCCGACATAGACACCGATGTCGAGATTGATACGCTTAGACTCGTTGACTGTGAAGCACTATCACTCAAGCTAAAGTTCGGTTTATCAGTACTATCTGGATCTGACATGCTTGTACTTGCTGATTCAGAGGCGCTGGTGCTGGCTGATTGGCTCGCACTGGTTGAGGCCGATTCTGATGCGCTTGTGCTGGCTGAAGCTGAGGCACTTGTTGAAGCCGACTGACTAGCTGACGTGCTGGCTGATTG
>CAKMOM010000084.1:0-9661 GCA_927910965.1 uncultured Streptococcus sp. | reverse complement strand
GTTTTTGAAGGACTTTTACTAGAATACAAAGGCTTCTAGTCTCAATTGGAATACAGGTCTCTCTATCTGCTATCTTAGACATCAAAAAGAGGGAATCCCCTCCTTACGAATTTAATTCTGCCAAGTCATCTAAATACTGGTTGTTAATGACTGCTAAAATATAGGCATCTGCCTTCAAAAGGTCATTAGGTCCAAACTGGACATCTAGCGGTGAATTTTCTTGTTCACGGAATCCTAGAACATTGAGGTTGTATTTGCCACGTAAATCCAGCTGGCTCAGGCTTTGACCTGCCCAGACACTAGGAATTTTCATCTCTACGATAGACACATTTTTATCCAGCTGAAAGACATCAACATTGTTATGAAAGAGAATGGTCTGCGCTAGAGACTGCCCCATTTCATACTCAGGTGAAATCACCGAGTCAGCACCGATTTTTTCTAGCACCTTCTTAGCTGTCTGGCTTTTGACCTTGGCAATAACCCTTGGTACCCCTAGACTCTTACAATGCATGACTGCAAGCACACTAGACTCCAGATTTTCCCCTGTTGCCACCACAACCGTATCACAGGTATCAATTCCTGCAGTTCTGAGAAGTTCCTCATCTGTAATATCGCCAACTACTCCACGCGCCAAAACTGGCTCAAATTGATTGATGTGCTCGGCGTGGTCATCGATGGCAATGATATTCATATCTTGCTTGGCTAGGGCCGTTAGGACACTACTCCCGAAAATCCCCAAACCTAAAATTCCAATCGTACGATCTGACATAGTTCTTCCTTTCTTATCCAATACTAATATCTGCTTTCATATACTGAATCAAATCTTTCTTATCAGGCTGATAATCCGCTAGACTAACCAGCAAGGTCAAAGGACCGATACGGCCAATAAACATGAGCACCATGACAATGCTAAGAGCCAACTTGCCTAGTTCTGGTGTCAGATTTGCCGTTACCCCAACTGTCGCAAGGGCTGAAATGGTCTCAAACATAAGGTAGATAAATCGCGGTGTTCCTTCTGCTGTAATTCCCAGCAACACCAAGCCCAACAGGAAGGTCATCAAAAAGATAATGAAGACACTAAAGGATTTTTGGACTGTGCGAGTCTCAATGGTTCTCTGCGCAACATTGGCATGAGGTAAGCCCAGCAATTCACTACGCGCAAAAACCAACAAGACAAAGAAAGTCGTAATCTTGAGCCCCCCAGCCGTCCCTCCAGGTGACCCACCCAGAAACATCTGTAGGATATAGATAAACAAGGTCACAGGCCGAGCTTGAGTGTAGTCAATAGAAGCAAAACCAGCCGTTCTCATGCTGACGGTTTGGAAAAAGCTAACCAACACTTTCTCTGGGATACTGAGATTGCCAATAGTCCCTGGATTGTACCACTCCGTAAAGAGTGTGGATATTGTCCCAAACAGCAAAATCCCTGCAGTCAAGAAAAGGACCAACTTGGTGTGGAAACGCAGACGGCGTTTTTTCTTCTTGTCAAACTGGGTTGCCAAGTCAAACCAGACCATAAAGCCGAGACCACCCGTGATAATCAAGCCAGCAATGACCAGATTGATCAAGGGATCCGTCTGAAAAGCCACTAAACTGCTACTACCGAAATTATCAAAACCAGCATTACAAAAAGCTGAAATGGCTAAAAAGATAGAGGTAAAAATGCCCCGTCCCCAGCCGAACTCAGGAATAAAACGGAAACTTAGTAGAAAGACACCCAAGCCCTCCACCAGAAAAGTCGTCAAAAAGATGGAGCGCATAAAGGCCTTCAGCGAGCGAGTCTCCCCGTAACTAAAGCTCTCCTGAATGGTTTCACGACTGCGAAGACTGAGCTTTTGCTTTCCCTGAATATAAAAGACCCCAATAAAGGTCATGAGCCCCAGACCACCAATCTGTATCAAGAGCATACAAATCAACTGACCCCAGACATTATAGGTAGTAGCCACCGGTTGCGTAAAAAGGCCAGTCACACAGACCATGGACACCGTCGTAAAAAGATGATCAAAATAAGTAGCCTGCGAACCACTTGCCTGAACAAAAGGTAAGCTCAAAGGAGAGAGCCTATAAAAATAACTCCAGCGAAACTTAAAAAAATCCGACGTGCTGGCGAAAGTCCACCAAAGACTCTTTCAATTTTTTTCACAAATAATTTGAATAACATACATCCATTGTACCATAAAAAGAAGAAGAGTAGCTAGAACTTAGAGGCTATCTCAAGGCAGAGTTCCAAGGCCTTCTCGAAAGCTTCTGAACCCCAGTCACGACTGTCGTACTGGTCCAAGTCCGCTAGAGAATCAGCTGTGAACAACAATTCACCCCAGAGAGCCCCACGCAGTTGGGCTACTGCCGCAAGCGCAGAACACTCCATCTCCACAACAGCACAGCCTTCTCCCTTACGATAAGCCACCTTTTCAGCCGTTTCTCTGTAAAAACCGTCTGTCGTCCAGGTCATGACTTCTTCATAAAGAATCCCTCTGGCTTCCAAAACCTGCTCAATAACAGCAATAGCCTCTGGCTGAATTTCCATATAACGAGAAGGCGCCACATAGTGATAACTAGCTCCCTCATCTCGCAGAGCCTGAACAGGGACTAGAAAGGCATTTTCTTCTATATCAGCTAGCACACCACAGGTACCTGTAGAGATAATTTGCTCCACACCATAGCCAATCAACCAATCCATAAACTGGGCTGCTGGAGCTGAACCGACAGGAGCCTGAGCCAGACAGACCTCCTCACCCTTGTAGTTAATGACATAGACTGGATAGATCTTGGTGGCAGAAACGAATTCGCTAACACAGTCCGCCCCGACTTCCCTCGCATAGCGGTCAATCTCCTCACCTAAAAAAGCATAGACACACTTTTTGGGCAAGTGCAAATCCAGCCCCTCGTGAGTAGGCATGATAACCGCCTGAGGATTGTCATCAAACTCTAAAATAGGAATCGCATGCTTCTGAATCATAGCCTACCTCCTCTAATTTTGTACTATTGTATCAAAAACTGACAAAGTGTCAAGGAGGAAGCTGAGGAACTGAGGAGAAAAAAACATCCCAGTTACGAAATGCTTTAAAATTTCTTAATGAAACAAACTTGCTAAGATATAGAGTAAGTAAATGTGAGCTGGGTAAAAGATGATAAAACCCATAAAAAGAAACAACCTCCGCTGTTCCTTTTTACTTCTATTTCACAGGTATCTCCTTAATCACGCGCGCAGGATTACCAGCTAGGACAACGTTGTCGCCAAAGGACTTGGTGATTACAGCCCCTGCTCCAGCAACAACATTATCCCCCAGTGTCACTCCAGGAAGGACAATGACACCTCCTCCAGCCCAGAAATTATCTCCGATGGTAATAGGCTTGCCGTATTCCACACCTGAATTTCGTTCCTGCGGATCCAGTGGATGGAGTGGTGTTAAAAACTGACAGTTGGGGCCAACCATGGCATTGTCTCCGATACGAATCGGACAAACATCCAGCATGGTCAAATTCCAATTAGAATAAAAGTTTTCTCCTAGATGGATATTGACTCCATAATCGACCACCAGGCGTGGATTGACATAGAGATTTTCCCCAGTTGAACCAAACCAAGTCTTGATAATCTCCGCCCCTTTCAAGGGGTCTAGCTCCTGGTTAAAAGCAGCCTGTTTTTGGCGAGAAGCTTGAGCTAAGGCTCTCAGTTCTGGGTCTGATGGACGGTAAAACTCGCCTGCTATCATTTTCTGGTATTCGCTAGTCATAGTATTTTTCTCCCTATTCCCTACTATCATATCAATTTTCGACATATCTGACTAGGATAAGGAGCACTTTCTACAATTGATGTTCTGATTTTCATCATATCCTGTCTAAGCGGATACGAGTCACAATTCCGTCTGGGTCTGTGATTTCCAGCTGGCTAGATGTCAGCCACTTAATTGACGCATCAACTTCTTGTGCCTGCTGCGCAATCGCTAACAGTTCTTCTTTGTGCGCGACTTCGATGACATAGTAGGCCAAACCTGGTAAGCCTTGCTTACGCTTGGCCAAACCTTTTCCTCCCCATTCGTTGACTGCCAATGATGATGATAGTCCCCAGCTGCAATCCAACTAGCACTAGGTACACTGAATTTATCCTCTAGTCCTAACACCTTTTGATAAAACTGACTGGACTTTCGACTATCCTTGATGGACAGATGGATATGCCCCATTCTCGTACCTTCTGCTAGGATAAAAGGCTCTACCCTTTCTCCCAACTCATAGATATCCTGCGCCGCAAGGGCCTCTGTCACCCCAATAATGCGTCCATCTTCTCGAATATCCCATGTGGCAACCAGCTTATCTCGATAGAGTTCAATGCCATTTCCCTCCAAGTCCTCTAAGTAAAGGGCCTCACTGTAACCGTGATCTGCACCGCCGACAAGAGGAATCTGTAAATCTGTCAGGTGTTTTAAGACATCTGCCAAAGCCTTTCGTGTCGGTAAGAGAATAGCCAGATGGTAAAGACCATAATGTTCCCTTAATTCACCGCTCTCTTGTGCTTGAATCAAGTGTACCAAGGCTTTTCCTCCAAGTCCTAGAATGACCTCTATCTCAGTCTAAGATAAGATTTCTAAACCAATAATCTGCTGATAAAAGGCGGTTTGACTTGCCAAGTCCTTCACATTTAAAACTGCCTCTGCTAAATAAATGTGGCTCTTGTATTCATAGGTCATAAACGACCCTCCTTTCGTTGTAATTATAATAATTACAACTATTATATAACTTCCATCAAGAAAGTCAAGCCAGACAACTTGAAGTATCCCTAGCAAAAAACAATCCCAGAAAAAATCTTCTAGGATTGTGTTGTATTTATTTAACAATGCTAGCAAAGTTATTTCTCAAATCAACATTTTCTGTGGGATTGAGATACATCTTGTCACCATTGGTCCTTTGCGAGCGAAAGATGATTCCTGCAATCTGCATCCAATCAAATCTCAATATCACTCCATAAGAAAAAGGAGTAGATTAGTCATCTTACTCCTCATTCTTACAAGAAATACTATTCAACAATAAAACTCTACAATCTTATTTATAAATAGATTCTCTGAAATCATCTGTACTACGTAGGTAGGCATTATAGATTTTCTGTTTCAGCAAGTGAACCCAACTTGACGGAACATTTTCTGTTGCACGTTTAAGGTTTTTCACATCGTGCGCTACTGCCGCATCAATTAGAGCTTGCATCTCTTGTGCTGATGAGATTGTTACCTCTTTTGTACTACCAACTACTCCTAATTCATATTGAATTGTGATTGGTTTCAATCTATCTTTTTTAGCTATACGCTCATTAAACATTGCTTTTCTGAAATCAGCCCATGTTGCATATTGGTTGCCAAATACTTTATTTAATACCATCGTATCCGTAATCAGACCAACATCTTTTTTAAACCAACTAGAGTAAGTTTTCATACCATTTCTTAATGCTTCGTCTCCGTATTTGTTTGACACATATGGAATGAACCCATCTTGGTATCCTTTTTCAGCAAGAAGTTCATACGCTACTTTTTTAAATGTAACATCTCCTGGTGCACCATTTGGATTACTTAGAGCTGAGTAGATTGGCGAGAACATACTTACAGCATAATAGCCATTTCTTCCGTAACTTCCAGTATCTTTATATGCTCTACGTGAGATTATATCATTATCGATTAATGAGTCTAAAGTTGTTAGTTTTTCTACTTCTGCGTCTGTTAATTGACGAATAGTATTTGTTGCGTGCGTATCTTTATTGTACTTCGTATCTTTAACATAAGTATCTTCTAGTTTTCTATACCATTTTTTCTTAACATCTTTCGATTTAGATAAAATAGCATTTGCTTCCATCGCATCTAGTGTATATAGAACATCGTGCATTCCATGAACATACTCTTTTAGATCAGCTGCAGATTGGTATCTCGTTGTTGGATCATAAGTGTGCAAGCGAGTTAACGAATCTTTCTCGCCTTTAAATGCCGTATTAAGAATCACCCCTTCTTGATCCAATTTGCTTGCAGATTGAAGTAATCCATACGCATAAAGTTCAGCTCCTAAACCTTCTCTACGACCATATCCTTCGAAATAAATATTACCATCAGAGTTATGAGTCATTTCATGAGTGTACACTGACGTTCCATATTGATCCAATAATCTATCGCTTACAAAATACACTTCAGATCCATCTGCAAATGCACCAGCACCGCTTCTTAGACTATACCACTTGCCTGCTGGACCAAAGAAATTGTAAACCGAATCAATGTATTTATCAGTCGCAGTTGCCCAATATCCTCTTCCTTCTGCATTATTAAAGTAAAATCCATCGGTTACTGGTACTGAGCGGAATAACTTCTCTTTTGACTCTGGTGTTAATAGATTGTACCAAATATCATAGTGATCTCTTTGCCATTCCGCTGATTGATTAACCTTCTCACGTACATATTGACGTAAAGCTTCTCCTGAAAGAAGCGTTCCATTTACTCTATCTTTATAACGCTCATAACTTCCGAATGCTAATGTCGATATATTAGAAATTGCATATATATTCTCTTCTGGTAATGTTAGTAACGGTAACAGCATACCCTTATATCTCCACGTAGACGATGATAATCTATCATAGATTCCTAGTGAATATTTACTATCTGGTGTTGCCGATTCTTGTTTTGCTCTAACTTCTGCTATATTAGATTTTACCTCTACAATATAAGCTTTCGTATTGTCTTTCAACCACTGGTTATTGGTTTTGTTTGGTAAGAACAATTTACGATATGCTTCTACGAAGTCAAAGACTGAATCTTCACCTTTAAGTGGTGCAAGTGTGCTTGCATATAGACCTGTAGTGTTTGGTCCTCGTAGGTTTTCTAGTCCACTATTTCCTAAGGCGATGATAGTGTCTAGCGTTGAAGCTTCATTATTTCCGTTAAAGTCAAATTTGTACACTGATAAATCTTTTGTATTCAGACTATCATAATTAATATTGTACCAACGGTTCATGTAAGTAAGTCCCAGCATGAAGGCTTCTTTGTTATGTTTGATTTTCTCACTTACATACTCAACTACACCATCTCCCGTAGTGTTGATGGATTTATCCATCGCTAATACTTTTCTTAAGTGCTCTCCAATATTAGCTTTAACTTCCTCAAATTCTCTATCTAAGTATAAGTTATCTAATGCTGCATCGTCTGCCGCCCCTAGCACTTTCTTAGTCGCTTCTGAGCTAAACGTTACGTTCTGCAATTCGCTTAGTACATTATTCGTTATCGCTGTATAATCTGATACAAAGGCTTCTGGTGTGAATATGTATTCTTTTCCTGAAACAGTATATTCAACCACCTTGTTATTGGTAAAGTTTTCTTTAAATGTCACATCTAGATAGTCTACTGTATTGTCTTTATAATGTAACATGATCCTGTTGATAGAATCTTTATTTGCATTGATATCTGTTACCACTGCTTGATCTTTCATCGGTACGACATCAAGCAGTTCTGTGGTGTAAAGTTTGTCCGTTGGGGCTACTTTATTACCATAGTGAACAACTAATTCCTTGTTATAAAATGGCATTAGTTTTTCAATATTATTGTAGGCTATGCTTCTATCTTTCTGAGCTTGACTTAGGGTTGTGTAGTCTGTTGTTCTTACATTATTTTTCAGATTCTCACCTGTATCATCAAGAGTCGTAGTTATGCCATAAGAAACTGCTTTTGCATCTGCTTGTTCTTTTGTAACTTTTGTAGCGAACATGTCTTGTTTCTTATTATCTACAGAAGTCACAGCATTTTTAACATTTGCTCCATTATACTGATCTCCAGTAATAGCATAACCATCTCCAACATCAACAGAACTTACTACATTGTCAATTCGACCTCCTGAGTACGTAGAACCTACTATTCCTCCTACTCTCGGGTATCCATTACCGTTTAGGATTTTACCTGTTGTTACAGAACGTGTCACTAAGGCTCCACTTTCTAGTTTACCAACGATTCCTCCGGCTGTTTGGTTATTGTTGCGTGCTGCTGTAGAGATGACAGCATCTACTTTCGCTCGGTCAACTTTAGAATTTCCTCCGGTTAATTTACCAATGATTCCTCCAGTGTAATTTGCATTATTATCTGCATGGTTGGCAACTAGTTTTCCGCTGAATGAACTGTTTTCAATTCTTGTATTTGTTGCATCTACGACTAATCCTGCTACAGATTTGCTTCCTGAGATTTTCCCTTCTACAGCTACATTGCTGATTGTTGCATTGTTTGCTGTTTTTGCTACTGCTGCAGCATTTTCTTTGCTCTCAACAGAGACAGTTTTAATATCCAAGTCTCTAACTGTGGCACCATTTAATGTATCAAATAATGGTTTTTTCAAATCATAAATGGCATACGATTTTGTTCCATCAGAACCGACCAAGCTCCCTGTAAATGCACCTGTGAGATAACTTGTCTGATTATCGCCTAAGCTCACTTCATCTGCGGTCATATCTGAAGCCAATGTATAGACTCCAGACAGATTGTTTTGCATTGCTGTTACTAGCTGTTTAAAGGATGTGTAAACTCCTGCTTGCTCTACTTTAGATTTAGCTACAGTAAATGTGTAATCATCTTTGTAACCATCTGTACCTTCTTCTACAAGTTGATCAACGGCTGCCGTCACTTTATACGTTCCATCCGTATTTTCTGTAATAGATTTTACAGGTAGGTAGATTTCTTTGAAGCGATCTGATTTCACTTTTACAAAGTATTTAGCCGTATCAGTCGGCGCTTCACTTAGACTTAAATATCTACGATAACGATCATTTTCTTTACCGTATAATTCTACTGAATCAATATCTTTAATCTCTATTTTCTTATACTCTAATTGGAAATCTCGAGTTGATGTTTCAGTATTTTCTTCATTCTTTTCACCCAAATTATAAGTTAGGTGTGTTTTAACTGTATACCGTGTGTAGTAATCTAAACCTGATATTACTTGCTCTTTGGCAGGATTTTCTATATCTACCTCTTTAACTAGCTTGTCTCCTTGGAAAACTTGCGCTTTTGCAGAGACATATGCTGATGTAGTGTCTGTTAAGTTATAACTTACAGTTATCGATTTTTTGTTTTCAGCTTTTGTTAAGTTGGCAATCTCTACTGTAGGTTTAACTTTTACAAGTGTTCCTACTTTGACAATTTCGCTCACCGGAGCTACTTCAGTTCGTGACAACTCTTTCGTTTCTACGACATTACCATTTACGATATAGTCTTCATATTGAATAGTAAATGTTCCAGCTTGACCTTGTCGTTCAGTTTTACGACGATTTTTCAGAAGTGTTGGATCCTGAATTTCTTCTGTTTTATAAGGAATATTCTGGATTTCTGTTCTATTTCGTGTAGTGACCTCTAAAGCCGGAAGTTCTTCTTCTACTGCAGGTTCTAGTTTCGCATCTCCTGTGTATTCTGCTAGCGCTGGTTGGACTACCGCTTCACCCTCGTGACCCGGTTCTTGTGTGCCTTTGGTTTCGAGGGGGTGAGTATATTCTGGAGCTTCTTCACTGACCACCGCTTCACCCTCGTGACCCGGTTCTTGCGTGCCTTTGGCTTCTAACGGTTGAGTATATTCTGGAGCTTCTTCGCGGACTGCGGCTTCGCCCTCGTGACCCGGTTCTTGTGTGCCTTTGGTTTCGAGGGGGTGAGTATATTCTGAGCTT
>CAKMOM010000083.1:0-28700 GCA_927910965.1 uncultured Streptococcus sp. | reverse complement strand
ACTTCCTACTTGTCCGTTTGTTACTAGTGTTACTGGATCTTTTAGGTTTGTTTCTGTGCCTGCAATGACGTATTTCACTTCAACGTTTCCACCTACTTTTGGTGCGTACTCATAAACGACTTCTTGTTTATCCGCTGTAACTGTACCCGTTTCTGCAGCTGATGTATCTTTATGACCTTTATATACATAAACTTTTCCATCAGTAGCTCTTAATTCTTCACCTACCACTGGCGCTGTTGAAGTATAGCTTTTTCCAACTTTTAATCCTTTGCAACATCTGTTGCTGATTTTAATTCAGTTGTTGTACCTTCTATAACGTATTTTGCAACTACATCTCCACCTATAGGCATGATTCTTTCATAATAAACATTTTCAACTACATTCCCATTATCTACTAATTCTTGAGAAACTAAGACTCTATCAATAACTTCTCTATCTGGAGCTTCAAAATTAGCTACTCTAGGTGAATTTGTTCTTGGCCAATTTGGTTGATAAGCATCAGTGCTATATTCCCATGGACCTTCTACTACTCGGCCTGTTTCTTTACCTGTGTATACTTTTCTCTTAACTGTAATATTTTGTACAACAGGATTAGCAACTACATTACTCTCATTATTCTTTTCAAGATAATTTATTGTACGAGTAATCGTTTTACTTTCTTCTTTAAATATTGCTTCCTCATAGACATAAGTAACTTTTTTCGTTACTTGTTTTTCATAAGTTCCTGTTTCTGGAGCTGAATCTACTTGGATTTCTTTAAATAAATATGGTAATCCCGACCAATGACCTCGAGGAATGACATCTTCTTTTGTCGTAGTATATGGTTGTCCTGCAAATTCTTTTTCAGTAATTTTTGGAAGAATATCGTCTTTTCTAGTATTGATATAACGGACTTCTAATTTTCCTCGTACGTCTTCTGTTCTTAATCCAACAGTATTCGATTCTAACCATACATTTTGATTATTCTTCAAGAAAATTTGCGATGTACTTTGAACAAAGTTTGGATTATCAGCATCAACTCGAAGATTAAAGTTATGCGTAAAGCCATGTTCTTTTGTTACCATATAATCCTTTTTAAATTTATATTTAACGGCAGTAACATCTTTCCAATTTGTGATTTTATCTGCAGTTACATAAGTTCCTGTAGTTTTGTCAGTTGCAGTTGATGTCGTATATTCTATATCAAACTCATCTGAATTCTCAACAATAGGTCCTTCTAAATACGTTACTGCTTCACTCTTAGGAATTAAAACAACTGCTTCTTTGATTTTTTGAGGTGTATCTGTTAAGTTCTCAACTTGAGGTGTTAGAGTAACTTCTTGTCCATTCTTCACGTCAATAATTCCACGTGTACCTGTTGTCCCTGGTTTAGAAATCGTTAATGATGTTGAATACTCGATAACATTATTCATCGTAACATTAATATTTGCTTTTGCAATTGTTCGACCTGATTCATGTCCTTCTACATAATTTGCATTTAAAGAACGATCATTCCCAAATAAAGTTTCAGCATTACTATTCCACACAAGATAAGATTCAATATTATAAGTTCCACTTTCAATTTGACCATTATTTTCTACTTCAAATGTAAGTGCTACTGGACTATATGTTCCACCTTTAATCCAACCATCTTTATTTAAATCATAACTAGATAATCCTAAATCTTTTGAGTCGAAAATATAGGCACGCTTACCTGTTCCCTTATAATTCTCAATAATACGTGTTGGATTAACAGTATCATAAGTTTCTTTAATCTGATTATAGCCATCTTTTGCAGCACTACCATTTGTCCCCCAAAAATATAAGGTGTTTTTTTGATAATAAGCGATTATCAGCAGTTAATCTGAAATCTTTTAAAGGAACCTTAGGATCAGCTAGTAACATTACACTTGTTTTATTAATATTTGGATCTAATTTGTCTAAATCATAAACTTTTATACCATTTGTTTCAGATTCAGCTAATTTAAAATAATCCGGTGCATTATATAGAACTGTAATTGGTACACTCTTTCCTCTTGTTAAGTTATCTTTCGTTAACTCTCGGTCTCCAATTTGTGCCATTGATAAACTTAAAGTTGTTGGTTCTTTAGTATGAACAGCAGGGGTACTACTACCAGTATTTGGTCGTTCAGTAGCTACAGCACTTTCAATTGTATTATTAGCCGCTAAAACTTGAGAAATTTTATTTTCATAACGAGTAATAGTAGGATCTTTTGCTTTTTCTTTCCAAGTACCTACCGTTACGTCTAAATCAGCCCTCATTCCAAGAATCGTTTTAGAAGCTTTCTTTCTATCTTGAACTTCATCAACAATTCCAGGAGTTTTTAAAATTAAATGAGTAAATTTCTTTTCAGGATTAATAGCAACTTCATCAAATGTTTCATCAACAGAATTAAATTCTTTAATTAACTCAGGTTGGTTATTTTCATTAACTCCATATAATTTAAAGTTTTCTTTAAATTGTCCTTGTAAATCTTTATAACCTGCATGATATCCTCTTATTCCAGCATTCCCATTTTCTAATTCATTCGTTGCAATTTCTATTAATTTAAATTTTGTAAAATAATTTCCTACTTGATCTTTTGGAATGAAATAGTTCAAATACTGACTCGGTAACGTTCCACCATCAGCTTTTAATTTATTAAATGGAACTCTGTAAATTGCTGCAAAAGTGTCTACATTACTTGCATTTGAAAATAGTCTTTGATCTGTAGCTGCATTAATACGATCTTCCATCATTCCAATTGAAGGTACACCGTCGCCTGCATAGATTCTAAAACCATCTGGATTTTCTAGCGTTTGTGTGAATGATGAACCATCTGGTCTATGTCCTACAGCTTTATAAACAATTTTAGCACTATAACCTTTTGTTCCATTCGTCTCAATAACTTTTGCAATTTCTTCAGGTGTACTTAAGGCACCCTCTTTTAATTTTAATACAGGACCTGCATAATATAACATTTGGTCAATTCCACGAGTTTGATCTGGATGTAATGTAGCTACTCCATTCTCTAATGTCCATTTTGAATTTCTAGGAGAAGTAGGGTCTAATTCTAGAAACTCTGGAATTCCACTAATCGTATAATCATAACTTATTAATCGACCATTACCATTTTGATTCCACCCATCAGCTTCTCCATTATTAAAGAATGGATCATTTGTCATAATTAATGGAATTCTAAAAGGAGTTTTTACAGGAGTTAATTTACCATCAACAACAGAACCGAGTTTGTATTCACGTTGTTCCTGAGATACATAATTTTTTACTAACTTTTCTGTTGTGTCCCTTTCACGATAAATAATCTCTGATAGATAGTCAAAAGTAGCTGTTGCTGTTTTTGTAGATAAGACATTTTCACCACTGATAAACTCTGTCTTCACTGGTAGTGAATCATCTTTTGATGGTGCATTCTTTATAGATGTTCCTACATAAAGTTTTAATAAACTTTCCGCAACAGATCCACCAGCCATTGGATTTAAATTTAAATCATAAACATAATCAGTAGCTGTAGAACGGTCATCTGTACTTTTAACAAAAGATGAATTTGTAAATACTGGTTTTTTGTCAGAATGAAGAAAAGCCTTTGGAATAGTTACACGTACTTTACCATCTGTAACTGTATCATTTGAAGAAGCTGAATAAGTAATCGCCATATTAATGACACGTTCACCGTCACCATTATTTGCTACCGGAATTCGTTTTTCTGTTGGCCCTTTCGATGTATCAAAATGAATTGACCCTGTTAAAGATTGGTCTGTCACCCCATTACGGAAACCAGTTCCTTCTTCCATCTTTTTACCATTACGACTATCTTGATTTTTATTTTCTTTAGACGTTTCTTCAGCTTTAATTGATTTTAAGATAGAAGTTAACGAGCTTATTTCTTTTGCTTTTTTATCAGCTCCTGACTGTGTTGCACCCAATGCACTTAAATATTGCTTAGCTTCTGCAACTAGTTTTTCAGCATTTTGGATTTGAGAAGCTTGTTTTTTATTTCCTCGGATACGTTCAATTTGAGCTTCCAAATCTGCTAGTTTTTCTTGCAAAAGAGATAAATCGACAGATGGTTTTGCCTCAGTTGCTTCTGTAGTGTTAGTATGTGCTGAAACTGCTGAAGCTTGTTCAGCTTCTTTTTCATTTTCTTTTACAGGTTTTGCTGGCTCAACTAACTTTTCTTCATTTATTTTTGGTTGCTCAGCTAACTCTGATTTTGTTTCACTATCTGATTTTGGCTCAGAGACAGTTCCTGCTTGCGTATTTTCTTGAGCTTGGTTTAGTCCCGTATCAGCATCCTTCGTTACCACCGTTTCAGTAGCAGAGTCTGCTTCTACCGTATCTACATTGTAACCAAACAAAAATCCTGTCCCGATTAAGACACTCGCAGCACCAACTTTTAATTTTTTTAATCGAATATTTTTCGTATCTATTTCCACAAAAATATCGATGATCTTTTTGTTGTCTCGACAATTTAAACATAGCTTACCACCTTATATATATATATGCACTCTTTGGTACAAATATACTCTTATAAATTATATCATATTTCAGAGTCACTTTTACAGTATTTTGCTTATAAATTTCATTTTAAAAATATAACATTCTAAATCATTTTTTTCGTACAAGTATAAATTTATATAAATATCTCCATTATCCTACCTCTAACTTTCTTTTTCATTCCTTTTATGGTAAAATGAAGAGTAATAATATTTATTAAAGAGGTAAAAACATGATTGAAGCAAGCAAATTGAAAGCTGGTATGACATTTGAAACTGCAGACGGAAAATTGATCCGTGTTTTGGAAGCTAGCCACCACAAACCAGGTAAAGGGAACACAATCATGCGTATGAAATTGCGTGATGTCCGTACTGGTTCTACTTTTGACACAAGCTACCGTCCAGAAGAAAAATTCGAACAAGCTATTATCGAAACTGTTCCAGCTCAATACTTGTACAAAATGGATGAAACTGCCTACTTCATGAACACTGAAACTTACGACCAATACGAAATCCCAGTCGTAAACGTTGAAAATGAATTGCTTTACATCCTTGAAAACTCTGATGTGAAAATCCAATTCTACGGAACTGAAGTAATCGGTGTAACTGTACCAACTACTGTTGAATTGACAGTTGCTGAAACACAACCATCTATCAAGGGTGCTACTGTTACAGGTTCTGGTAAACCAGCAACTATGGAAACTGGACTTGTTGTCAACGTTCCTGACTTCATCGAAGCTGGACAAAAATTGATCATCAACACTGCAGAAGGAACTTACGTTTCTCGTGCCTAATCTCTAGAAAGAGGTCATTCTATGGGAATTGAAGAACAATTTGGCGAAATCGTTATCGCTCCACGTGTACTTGAAAAAATCATTGCCATCGCAACTGCTAAAGTTGATGGTGTCCACTCATTTTCAAATAAATCTGTATCTGATACCCTATCAAAACTCTCTCTTGGTCGTGGCGTCTACTTAAAAGAAAGCAATGAAGAGCTAACTGCTGACATCTACCTCTACCTTGAGTACGGTGTGAAAGTACCAAAAGTTGCTCTTGCTATTCAAAAAGCGGTCAAAGATGCTGTCCATGATATGGCTGATGTGGAACTTTCTGCTGTCAATATCCATGTTACAGGAATCGTTCCAGATAAAACACCTAAACCAGAGTTGAAAGATTTATTTAACGAGGACTTCCTCAATGACTAGTCCATTATTAGAATCTAGACGCGAACTTCGTAAATGCGCTTTTCAAGCTCTTATGAGCCTTGAATTCGGTACAGATATGGAAACGGCTTGTCACTTTGCCTACACACATAACCGTGAAGATGCAGATGTGCAAATCCCAGCCTTTCTTCTAAACTTGGTTTCTGGTATCCAAGCTCAAAAAGAAGAGTTGGATAAACAAATCAACCAGCACCTCAAATCAGGCTGGACAGTTGAACGCTTGACCTTGGTCGAAAAAAATTTACTACGCTTGGGTATCTTTGAAATCACATCATTTGATACACCTCAGCTGGTAGCAGTCAATGAAGCTATTGAACTTGCTAAGAATTTTTCAGATCAAAAATCAGCCCGCTTTATCAACGGACTGCTTAGTCAATTTGTAACTGAAGAAAATGAATAATCGAAAAGGTGTTTGGTCTTCCAAGCACCTTTTGACTTTCCCCTCTGCACAGATTAAGAACCACATAAACTAGAACTGGCAGTCAGTTCTAGTTTTTATATTAGTATTTTCTAAATCGTTGGTAACGTTCTTCCAACAACTCTTCTAGCAGTTTTTGTGAAAGTAGAGCTAGCTCCGTTTGGAGTTCTTTCTTTACACTCTTAATCAGTTCTTTACTAGAAAATCCTGCTTCAGAAATCACCTTATCCACCACGTCCATTTCTAGCAGCTCATGTGAAGTGATTTTCATCAGTTCTGCTGCTTCCATGGCACGACTGCCGTCCTTCCATAGAATGGAAGCAAAGCCTTCTGGGCTGAGAATGGCATAGATAGAATTTTCCAGCATCCAGACACGGTCTGCGACTGCTAGAGCCAGAGCACCACCTGAACCACCTTCACCGATAATGATAGCGATAATCGGAACTTTCAGGTCACTCATTTCCATGAGATTGCGAGCAATAGCTTCTCCTTGTCCACGTTCTTCCGCTCCCACACCAGGATAGGCACCTGCTGTATTGATAAAGGTCACAACTGGACGGCCAAATTTTTCAGCCTGTTTCATCAACCGTAGGGCCTTGCGGTAGCCTTCTGGATGCGGTTGACCAAAATTCCGTTTTAGATTGTCTTGTAAACTCTTGCCTTTTTGAATACCAACCACTGTTACAGCTTGGTCTCCAAGCCAGCCGATACCACCAACAACTGCACCATCATCTCGGAAAGAACGGTCACCATGTAATTGGATAAATTCATCAAAAATGCCTGTCGCAAAGTCCAAGGTTGTCAAGCGACTCTGCTCACGCGCTTCTCTGACTATTTTTGCAATATTCATCTAGGACTCCCTCCGTGCAATCTGACTAGGCTAGCAATGGTATCTGGCAAGTCTCTTCTTTTGACAATAGCATCCACAAAGCCATGCTCCAATAGGAATTCTGCCTTTTGGAAATCCTCAGGCAAGCTTTCACGAACCGTATTTTCAATAACACGACGCCCAGCAAAACCGACCAAGCTCTGTGGTTCAGCCAGAATGATATCGCCTTCCATAGCGAAGGAAGCTGTCACACCACCAGTCGTTGGATCTGTCAAAATGGTCAAGTAAAAGAGACCAGCATTTGAATGGCGTTTAACTGCTGCAGAAATCTTGGCCATCTGCATGAGACTCATGATTCCTTCCTGCATACGGGCGCCACCAGAGGCTGTGAAAAGAACAACTGGCAATTTTTCGACAGTCGCATACTCAAACAAACGAGTGATTTTTTCACCTACAACCGTACCCATAGAAGCCATGATAAAGTTGGAATCCATAATCCCAAGAGCCACAGTCTGACCTTTAATAAGAGCTGTTCCAGTCACAACAGCTTCATCCAGACCTGTTTTTTCACGCATGGTTGCCAGTTTCTTTTGGTAACCAGGGAAATGCAATGGATCCTTACTTTCAATCCCTGTAAACAATTCCTTGAAAGTCCCCATATCAATCGTCAAAGCCAAGCGTTCTTGGGCAGAAATACGAAAGGTATAGCTACAGTGCGGACAGATACGCTCACTTCCCAGATCCTTCTGATAGATGGTATGCTTACAACCCGGACACTGGGAGAATAATTCATCTGGAACCTCTGGCTTGGCTTGAGGTTTTTCCCTAACCGAACGATTGGGATTAATTCGAATATACTTATCTTTTTTACTAAATAGAGCCATTGATTCCCCTTTTCGGTTTAAACTATTAAAGTCATTTTATTCTTTTTCTTGATATTTGGGTAAGAAGGTTTCCATCAAGAAGGAAGTATCGTAATCCCCAGCAATAACATTGCGATCTGAAATGAGGTCAAGCTGGAAATCTGCATTGGTCTGCACCCCTTCAATCTCTAATTCATAGAGGGCACGTTGCATTTTCATCAAGGCATCAAAACGATTTTCACCGTGAACGATGATTTTGGCAATCATACTATCATAAAAAGGCGGAATGGTATAACCTGGATAAACTGCTGAATCCACGCGCAATCCAACTCCACCACTTGGCAGATAGAGATTGGTAATCTTACCTGGACTTGGAGCAAAGTTAAAGACTGGATTTTCTGCATTGATACGACACTCGATGGCATGGCCTCGTAGGACAATATCTTCTTGCTTAACAGACAGGGGCTGACCTGCCGCAATGCGAATCTGTTCCTTAACGATATCCACACCTGAAACAAACTCTGTTACTGGATGCTCTACCTGAACACGAGTATTCATTTCCATGAAATAGAATTTGCCACTGGCTTCATCAAGCAGAAACTCAATAGTCCCTGCATTCTCATAGCCAACAGACTCCGCAGCTCGAACAGCCGCAGAACCAATTTCATTACGTAGCGTTTTACCAATTGCAATCGAAGGACTTTCTTCCAAAACCTTTTGGTTATTCCGTTGAAGAGAACAATCCCGTTCACCTAAATGAATCACATTTCCGTGTTCGTCTCCTAGGATTTGAACCTCGATGTGACGAGCTGGATAGATGACCCGTTCTATGTACATGGCACCATTGCCATAATTGGCCTTGGCTTCACTAGAGGCCGTTTCAAAGGCTGAAACGAGGTCTTCTGGTTTTTCAACCTTACGAATCCCTTTACCACCTCCACCTGCTGAAGCCTTAAGCATAACAGGGTAGCCAATTTTTTCAGCAACAATCAAAGCTTCCTCAGAGTTATGCACTTCTCCATCTGAACCTGGAATGACTGGAACACCTGCTTTGATCATCTGAGCACGCGCATTGATTTTGTCTCCCATCATATCCATGACATGGCCAGATGGACCAATAAACTTGATACCAACTTCTTCACACATGGTTGCAAATTTGGAATTTTCACTGAGAAATCCAAAACCTGGGTGAATAGCTTCTGCCTCAGTCAAGACTGCAGCTGATAGAACTGCATTAATATTGAGATAAGACTCTGTTGGCTTACCAGGGCCAATACAAACTGCTTCATCTGCCAAAAGCGTATGAAGAGCTTCCTTATCAGCAGTTGAATAAACCGCCACCGTTGCAATGCCCAATTCACGCGCAGCACGGATAATACGAACCGCAATTTCACCACGATTGGCAATTAAAATTTTTCGAAACATGGAGAACCTCCTTAGTTCCCTATTGCAAAGGTAAGAGTACCACTAGCTGCAAGCTTGCCATCCACTTCAGCCTTTGCTTCAACCACGGCAATGGTACCGCGACGTTTTACAAACGTTGCCTTCATAACTAATTGATCACCTGGTACAACTTGCTTCTTGAATTTAACCTTGTCCATACCAGCGTAAAAGACCAGTTTTCCTTTATTTTCAGGTTTTGACAACTCCAAGACACCAGCTGTTTGCGCCAATGCTTCCATGATCAGAACACCTGGCATGACAGGGTATTGAGGAAAATGACCGTTGAAGAAGGGCTCGTTAATGGTCACATTTTTGATAGCAACAATGGTATCCTCGCTCACTTCCAAGACACGGTCTACTAGGAGCATAGGATAACGGTGGGGAAGAGCTTCTTTGATTCCTTGAATATCGATCATTTGATACGTACCAATCCTTTACCAAACTCAACCATTTCTTCGTTAGAAACAAGAATTTCCGTTACCACACCATCCTTAGGAGCTGGGATTTCATTCATGACTTTCATGGCTTCGATAATTACCAATGTTTGACCTTTTTTAACACTATCACCAACTGTTACAAAGGCAGGTTTATCTGGACCAGCAGCCAAGTAAGCCACCCCAACAAGTGGACTCTCTACAACATCTCCCTCAGCAGCTACACTTGTTTCAGCTGGCGTCGAAGTCTCTTCCACTACAGTCTCTGCTGGAGCAGATGTAGGAGCTACCGGACTTGGTGTTGCTAGAACGGGTGCTGGAGCAACTTGAGGTGCAACTTGAGATACAAGTCTAGCTTCATTCTTGCTAAACTCCAACTCATCCGTCCCATTCTTATAAGAAAACTCTCTCAAACTTGACTGGTCAAATTGAGCCATCAAGTCTTTAATATCGTTTAAATTCATAGTTATTTATTCTCCCAACGTTTGAAAGCAAGAACTGCATTGTGGCCACCAAAACCAAAAGTATTTGAAATGGCGTATGGAATTTCTTTCTCCAAGCCTTGTCCATAAACGACATTGGCTTCGATATAATCTGATACTTCACTTGTTCCAGCTGTCATTGGTACAAAGTTATGACGCATAGCCTCGATTGTGACGATAGCTTCTACTGCACCTGCAGCCCCCAGCAAATGTCCTGTGAAAGATTTGGTTGATGATACAGGTACTTCCTTACCAAGAACAGCTACGATCGCACCACTTTCTCCTTTTTCATTAGCAGGAGTTGACGTTCCGTGAGCATTGACATAGGCTACTTGTTCTGGGGAAATCTCAGCTTCTTCCAAGGCTAGTTTGATGGCCTTGATAGCTCCCTGACCTTCTGGATGAGGAGAAGTCATGTGGTAGGCATCACAAGTATTTCCGTAACCAACCACCTCAGCAAGGATAGTAGCCCCACGTTTTTCAGCGTGTTCAAGGCTTTCAAGAACCAACATCCCAGAACCTTCACCCATGACAAAACCATTACGGTCCTTATCAAATGGAATGGAAGCACGAGTTGGGTCCTCTGTAGTTGAGAGAGCAGTTAGGGCTTGGAAACCAGCAATAGCAAAAGGTGTGATAGAGGCTTCTGAACCACCTACCAACATAACGTCTTGGAAACCAAATTTAATTGAGCGGAAGGCATCCCCAATCGCATCATTTGATGAAGCGCAGGCAGTATTGATAGATTTGCAAACACCGTTTGCTCCAAAACGCATAGCAACATTTCCTGAAGCCATATTTGGTAAGGCTTTTGGAAGGGTCAATGGTTTCACACGTTTTGGTCCTTTGTCATTTAGGCGAAGCACTTGATCTTCAATTTCTTTGATTCCACCAATACCAGAGGCCACGATAACACCAAAACGATCCTTGTCAAGAGTCTCTACATCAAGACCTGCATGATTAACGGCTTCTTGAGCTGCGTACAAGGCATACAAAGAATAGTTATCGAAACGATTGGTATCTTTCTTAACAAAGTATTTATCAAAAGGAAAATCTTGTATTTCCGCTGCATTATGCACATCAAAGTCACTATGATCAAATTTTGTAATTGGACCAATTCCGATTTTTCCAGTTGTCAAACTATTCCAAAATTCTTCTGGTGTATTTCCGATTGGAGATGTTACTCCATAACCTGTTACTACTACGCGATTTAGTTTCATCTTTTTCACCTCTAGCTTCTGTTACATACTTAAGCCACCATCAATGGCAACCACTTGACCAGTTAGATAATCTTGGCCTGCTAAAAATACTGTTAAATCTGCAACCTGCTCTGCCTGCCCAAATTCTTTCATAGGAATTTGGGCCAGCATAGCATCTTTTACCTTGTCTGATAGAACAGCTGTCATATCGGACTCAATCATTCCAGGTGCAATAGCATTAACCCTGATATTGCGATTGGCCACTTCACGAGCCACAGACTTGGTAAAACCAATCAAACCAGCCTTAGAAGCTGCATAGTTAGCTTGACCGATATTTCCCATCAAACCAACAACACTAGACATATTAATGATAGCACCTTCTCTAGCTTTTATCATCGGTTTCAAGACTGATTGTGTCATGTTAAAGGCACCAGTCAGGTTAACCTTGAGCACTTTTTCAAAATCCGCTTCTGTCATCTTGAGCATTAGGGTATCTTGTGTAATTCCTGCATTGTTGACCAAAACATCTACTGAACCCAGCTCTGCAATAGCTTGATCAACCATATGCTTAGCGTCTGCAAAATCTGATACATCTCCTGAAATGGGAACCACCTTGACACCATAGTTTGAAAACTCAGCGAGCAATTTTTCTGAGATTGCCCCACGACTGTTTAAAACAATATTGGCTCCTGCTTGAGCAAACTTGTGGGCAATGGCAAGACCAATTCCACGACTCGAACCTGTAATAAAGATATTTTTATTTTTTAGTTGCATTCTTTTCTCCTGTTTTCTCTTGTATTTATGGGAGAAGGGATTACTTGTTTTCTAGCAAGGCTTCCAAACTCGCCTGATCTTCAACATTGGCTAGTTTAGCGGTCTTATCAATTTTTTTGACAAAGCCTGACAAGACTTTCCCCGGGCCAATCTCGATAAAGGTGGTTACGCCTGCTTCTTGCATAACTGCAATACTTTCATAGAAACGAACTGGTTCCTTGACCTGACGCGTCAAAAGTTGAACAATGTCTTCTTTTTTCATAACTGCAGCTTCTGTATTGCCGACTAAGGGACAAGTGAAATCTGAAAAACTTACCTGAGCTAGAGTTTCAGCTAGTTTCTGGCTAGCAGGCTCAAGGAGAGCGGTATGAAAAGGTCCTGAAACTTTGAGAGGAATCAAGCGTTTGGCACCTGCTTCCTGCAAGAGTTTAACAGCTCGATCAACTGCAACCACTTCTCCACCAATCACGATTTGTGCAGGTGTATTATAGTTGGCTGGGGTAACCACTCCAAGTTCAGAAGCTTTACGACAGACTTCTTCAATAACCTCTACTGGCGTATTGAGAACTGCTACCATCTTGCCAGAACCAGCAGGAGCTGCTTCTTCCATATAGGCTCCACGCTTAGCAACCAAGGAAACCGCATCTTCAAAATCCAAGGCGCCACTGGCTACCAAGGCAGAGTATTCTCCAAGTGACAAACCAGCAACCATATCAGGTTGATAGCCCTTTTCTTGCAATAAACGGTAGATAGCAACCGAAGTTGCTAAAATGGCTGGTTGCGTATAGCGGGTCTGATTGAGTTTTTCTTCTTCCGTATCGATAAGATGACGCAAATCATAACCGAGTACCTGACTCGCTTGATCAATCGTTTCTTTGACAATCGGATACTGATCATAGAGATCCCGTCCCATACCTAGATACTGGGCACCTTGACCAGCAAATAAAAAGGCTGTTTTAGTCATTTCTTACAACTCCTGCCCAACGAGAGGCTTCTTCTTGAATTTTCTTAGCTGCTCCGTAATACAAATCTTTTAGGATTTCTTCAACGGTTTCTTCTTTGGAAACAAGGCCTGCAATTTGACCTGCCATAACAGATCCACCATCCACATCTCCGTGAACAACCGCTTTGGCTAGAGCACCTGCTCCCATTTGTTCAAAAATTTCCAAATCTGGATTTTCTTGTTTAAAGGCGTCTTTTTCAGCTTGTTCAAAATCACGAGTCAACTGATTTTTAATCGCACGAACAGCATGTCCAAAGTGTTGAGCTGAAATCGTAGTATCGATATCTCTAGCTTTTAAAATTTTCGCCTTATAATTTGGATGGGCATTAGACTCTTTTGCAACGACAAAACGAGTTCCAACCTGAACAGCCTCTGCACCTAGCATAAAGCCAGCCGCAGCACCTTCACCATCCGCAATCCCTCCTGCAGCAATAACAGGAATAGATACAGCAGCAGCAACCTGGCGCACCAAAGTCATGGTTGTTAATTTACCGATATGCCCCCCGGCCTCCATTCCTTCTGCAATAACGGCATCCGCACCGATTTTTTCCATACGCTTAGCTAGGGCAACACTAGGTACAACTGGAATGACTGTAATCCCAGCAGCATGAAAGCGTTCCATGTATTTACTTGGATTTCCTGCTCCTGTTGTAACCACCTTAACGCCTTCCTCGATGACGAGATCTACAATATCTTCCACAAAGGGAGACAAAAGCATGATGTTGACACCGAAGGGTTTATCAGTCAATGATTTGATTTTATCAATATTTGCCTTGACAACTTCTTTAGGGGCATTTCCCCCACCGATAATCCCTAGCCCTCCAGCCTTGGAAACAGCCCCTGCCAAATCACCATCAGCAACCCAGGCCATCCCTCCTTGGAAAATAGGATAATCAATGTTCAATAATTCTGTAATACGCGTTTTCATAGTGCCTCCATCGTTTCTTGCTTACGTAATAGTTCGATATCGTCATAATTTGAAAATCAAACTATTGCCTAAACAAGAGGGAGCGGGTTTCCCTACTCCTTCTATCTATATTCTGTTTATTTTGTTTGCTCTTCAACGTAGGCAACTAAGTCACCAACTGTTTTCAAGTCATCTTCTGCTTCGATTTGGATATCAAAAGCATCTTCGATTTCTGAGATTACTTGGAACAAGTCCAATGAATCTGCGTCCAAGTCATCAAAAGTTGATTCAAGTGTTACTTCTGATGCGTCTTTTCCAAGTTCTTCAACGATAATTTCTTGTACTTTTTCAAATACTGCCATAATAGGACTCCTTTAAAATAAATAGTTTTTTATAACAATGTGTTCACCACATGATTACCTAAATTGTAAGAATGAGCGTGCCCCAGGTCAAGCCTCCACCGAAGCCTGATAGCAGAACAGTCTGACTACCATCTAAACGGATGAGGCCTTGTTCTACACACTCTGAAAGTAAAATCGGGATACTTGCTGCACTGGTATTGCCATATTCCATCATATTGGCTGGAAGTTTGTCTCGGTCGACACCGATTTTCCTAGCCATCTTATCCAAGATACGGTCATTAGCCTGATGAAGTAGCAGATAATCCAAGTCTCTTGCCTCTACAGGAGATTCTTCAATAGTCTGGTTAATAGACTTGGCTACATCCCGAATGGCAAAATCAAAGACTGCGCGTCCATCCATCTTCAAAAATGAATCTGCACTTTCTTGATCTGAAAATGGAGAATGTAAGCCTGAATGTCCATACGTTAGACATTCGCTGCGACTTCCATCACTATTGAGACTCTCAGCCAAGAAATGCTCTTGCTCGCTAGCTTCTAGCAAGACTCCACCAGCACCATCTCCAAACAAACAGCTGTTGATCGATCTGACCAATCGACTGCTTTAGAGAGGGTTTCACTACCAATCACCAAGCCTTTTTGAAAGCGACCAGAAGCGATAAACTTTTCAGCAGTTGAAAGAGCAAATACAAATCCACTGCAAGCTGCTGTTAGGTCAAAAGCAAAGGCCTTATTAGCACCAATATTAGCTTGGACACGAGCAGCTGTAGAGGGCATCATCGAATCTGGAGTAATAGTAGCTAGGATGATAAAATCCAACTCCCCTCCTGTGATTCCAGCTTTTGCCATCAGTTTCTTGGCAACTTCTGTAGCCAAATCACTAGTAGATTCTGTTCTTGAAATATGCCTTTGTCGTATTCCCGTCCGACTTGAAATCCACTCATCATTGGTATCCATAATATGAGCCAAATCATGATTTGTAACCACTTGCTCTGGTACATAATGAGCAACCTGGCTTATTTTGCAAAAGCCATTATCTCAAATCCTCCAAAAATTGATAAAGATTAGTCAAACCCTTGCTCATAACCTCAATTTCTTGCTTACTCATACCATCAATGATTTTTTCAACCATGGCCTTGTGGAAGCGTTTATGTAGTCTATGAACCAAGCGACCTTTCTTTGTCAAATGCAGATGCACTACACGTCGATCATGTTCTGAACGAATGCGTTCAATGTAACCCTTGCGTTCGAGATTATTCAAACTAGTCGTAACTGTCCCCAGAGTCACCATCAACTCTTTCGACACTTGACTTGGTGTCACATCTGGAACTTTTCCAATCACATCAATCGTATGCATTTCTTTGATGGAGATATCCTTGAAACGACTACCTCTCAAGCTAACTTCCTCAATAACGAGGACATTGTTAAATATAGACGTTAAATATTCATTAATTCGTTGGTAGTCCAATCTTTCCTTCCCTCCTTTTCAAAAAAACTTTTAGAATCAAAACATTTGACAAGAGAATTATATCAAAGTTCAAAGAATGGTGCAAGTATTTTTTTATTTTCCTATAAATTTAGGTCTTCTTCTCTCCGAATGAGCCCGAACTCCTTCTTTAAAATCCTCTGTTTGGGCTAGAGATTCTTGAAGGTTCAATTCCAAAGTTGCATACTCTTGCCACTCTTTAAATTGGCTCTCCCAAACCAACTTCTTGATGGCAGCATAGGAATTACTTGAACCACGTCTTAATTTTTTTAAGAAGCTGTTCTCTGATCTTTTCTTGTTTGTCAACTTCACAAACGCGATAAACAAGACCCCACTCCAGAGCTTTTTCTGCGGTTAAAGCCTCTCCTGTCATAGCTAGTTGAGCAGCACGCGTCACACCAATACTACGGCTCAAGAGGTGAATTCCTCCTGCATCCGGAGCTAAACCAACTCCGACAAAGGCTTGGATAAACTTAGCCTTATCCGTTGCAAGACAGAAATCTGCGGCAACAGCCATATTTGCTGCAGCACCTGCAACAGCCCCATCTACTTCCATCAAAACAGGTTTTGCAATTTTGCTTGATTTTATAAGAAATAGTATTGACCAATTCTGCGATTTTTGTCAATGATGGAATATCATCCTCATCCACTGCCCGCTTCATCTCTACTAAATCTCCCCCAACTGAAAAGACTTTGCCATTGGCATTAATTAGGATAAACTGAACAGCTGGATTCTCTTCTGCCAAAGTTAGGGCTTCTAAAATCTCCTCACACATGGGAATATGAAAACCATTTGCGACCTCAGGACGGTTCAAGGTAAGGATTGCCAAATCCTCTTCAAGCTGATAAATAATGTGTTCCATCCGGACTCCTTTTTTATTTTTATAAGCAAGTTAAGTTATTTTATTATCAAAGTATATCTTTTTTATTCTAAAAAAGCAAGAATAAGAATGTAATAAGTGTCTCAGCCGATTTTAGATTCCTTATCTTTCCCTGTAAAATGGATTATTTTCTTCATTGAAAAAAGGCTTTCTTTCTGCTATAATCGTATAAAATACTTACTTTAGGAGTTCTTATGAAAGTTGTTAAATTTGGAGGTAGCTCTCTTGCCTCTGCTAGTCAATTAGAAAAAGTTTTAAACATCGTCAAAAGCGATCCAGAGCGTCGTTTTGTAGTCGTTTCTGCGCCTGGTAAACGCAATGCTGAAGATACGAAGGTTACAGATGCCTTGATTAAATACTATCGCGATTATGTCGCTGGTAACGATATTAGCAAGAGTCAAAACTGGATTATCGACCGCTATGCTGCTATGGTAAGCGAATTGGGACTGAAGCCAGCTGTTCTTGAGAAAATTTCAAAAAGCATTCGCGCCTTGGCCACTCTTCCTATTGATGAGAATGAATTTCTCTACGATACTTTCCTAGCAGCCGGTGAAAACAACAATGCTAAATTGATTGCTGCCTATTTTAACCAAAACGGTATCGATGCGCGCTATGTGCACCCTAGAGAAGCTGGTATTGTGGTCACAAGTGAACCTGGTAACGCTCGCATCATTCCATCAAGTTATGACAAGATTGAAGAATTGACAAATGCAAATGAAGTTCTAGTCATTCCTGGTTTCTTTGGGGTTACTAGGGAAAATCAAATCTGTACCTTCTCACGTGGAGGCTCTGATATCACTGGTTCTATCATTGCTGCTGGTGTCAAAGCCGACCTCTATGAAAACTTTACGGACGTTGATGGTATCTTTGCTGCCCACCCTGGCATTATCCACCAACCACACTCAATCCCTGAATTGACCTACCGTGAAATGCGTGAGTTGGCCTATGCAGGATTCTCAGTCCTTCATGACGAGGCCCTTCTACCTGCCTACCGTGGAAAAATTCCTCTGGTTATCAAAAACACTAACAACCCTGACCATCCAGGTACCCGTATCGTTCTAAAACATAGTAGTGACAAGTTCCCAGTTGTAGGGATTGCTGGTGACTCAGGTTTTGTCAGCATCAACATGTCCAAATACCTCATGAACCGTGAGATTGGATTTGGACGCAAGGTTCTGCAGATCCTTGAAGACCTCAACATTGGTTGGGAACATATGCCAACAGGTATCGACGATCTTTCTATCATTCTCCGTTCTCGCGAACTAACTCCTATCAAGGAAGAAGAAATCCTTCGTCAGTTGGTTCAAAAAGCTGAAGTAGATCATGCAGAAATCGAACACGACCTTTCTATCATTATGATTGTTGGAGAAAAGATGAAGAGTCATATCGGAGTAACTGCTACTGCGACACGCGCTCTATCTGAAAACAAGATCAACATCCAGATGATGTCTCAAGGTTCTAGTGAAGTTTCTATCATGTTTGTTGTCAATAAAGACCAAGAGAAAGCAGCAATCAAAGCCCTCTACAATGCCTTTTCGGCGAAAGTAAGGAAGACTAATCATGGCCCAATCACTTAACAAAACAGTGCTCCTCAATACGACAGGCACCTCCTACCTCTCTATAGCTGGGAAAGTTGGGAAATTCCTTGTCGGAGATCAGGCTTTGGAATTTTACCCAGATGTCAATGTTGAACAATTTATCCAGATTCCTTGGAGCCATATCAACCAAATTGGAGCCAATGTTTCTGGTCGAAAAATCAGTCGCCACTTCGAAGTCTTTACAGATCGAGGAAAATTCCTCTTTGCATCAAAAGACTCAGGGGCTATTCTCAAAATTGCACGCGAAAAACTGGGCAATGACAAGGTCGTCAAACTTCCTACTCTGATTCAAACCATTAGTCAAAAATTTAAAAATCTATTTGCAAAAAAGTAGAAACTTTAGTATAATCATAGCAACGGATAAGTAGGTTATCTTCTTCTTTCAGAAAGTCTGCGGGTGCTGCGAGCAGATAGAAGGGATAGGTGAAATTCTACCGTTAGTAACAATTACATACACAATCAAGTGCACACCTGTGAAGTTGGATGGAACCGTGGCCCTGCCACTCCAACGCTTTGTCAGGTGTGCTTTTTTCATAAAGGAGTTCTTATGTTAGATATCAAACGTATTCGTACAGACTTTGATGCTGTCGCAGAAAAATTGGCTACACGTGGTGTAGATGCTGCTGTCTTGAATGAGATGAAAGAAATCGATGCTAAACGTCGTGACATCTTGGTCAAGGTTGAAACTTTAAAAGCAGAACGTAACACAGTTTCTGCTGAGATTGCCCAAGCTAAGCGCAACAAGGAAAATGCAGATGACAAGATTGCTGCCATGCAAACTCTATCTGCTGAAGTCAAAGCCTTGGATGCTGAATTGGCAGAAATCGATGCTAAATTGACAGAATTTACCACTACTCTTCCAAATATTCCAGCTGATAGCGTTCCTGTTGGGGTTGACGAAGATGACAATGTGGAAGTTCGCCGTTGGGGTACTCCACGCGAGTTTGATTTCGAACCTAAAGCTCACTGGGATCTGGGTGAAGACCTTGGCATCCTTGACTGGGAACGTGGTGGTAAGGTAACAGGAGCTCGCTTCCTCTTCTATAAAGGTCTCGGCGCTCGTTTGGAACGTGCTATTTACAACTTTATGTTGGATGAACATGGAAAAGAAGGCTACACTGAAGTCATCACACCTTACATGGTTAACCACGATTCTATGTTTGGTACTGGTCAATATCCAAAATTCAAGGAAGATACTTTTGAATTGAGCGACAGCAATTATGTCCTCATTCCTACAGCTGAAGTTCCTCTAACAAACTACTACCGTGATGAAATCCTGGACGGTAAAGACCTGCCAATCTACTTCACTGCTATGAGCCCATCATTCCGTTCTGAGGCTGGTTCAGCTGGCCGTGATACTCGTGGCTTGATTCGTTTACACCAATTCCACAAGGTTGAAATGGTCAAATTTGCCAAACCAGAAGAATCTTACGAAGAATTGGAAAAAATGACAGCCAATGCTGAAAATATCCTTCAAAAACTTAACCTTCCATACCGTGTCGTTGCTCTCTCTACAGGAGATATGGGCTTCTCAGCTGCTAAAACTTACGACTTGGAAGTTTTGGATTCCAGCCCAAAATACCTATCGTGAAATCTCAAGCTGTTCAAACACAGAAGATTTCCAAGCCCGTCGTGCCCAAATCCGTTACCGTGATGAAGCAGATGGCAAGGTGAAATTACTCCATACCTTGAACGGTTCTGGACTTGCAGTTGGACGTACCGTGGCTGCTATTCTTGAAAACTACCAAAATGAAGATGGTTCTGTGACCATCCCAGAAGCACTTCGTCCATACATGGGTGGAGCTGAAGTTATCAAACCATAAAAAATAAGGTTTAGCTATTTCTAGCTAGACCTTTTTCGTAACCAAATCAGAAAAGAACCTAGTACAAAGAATAAAATAGTGAGGCATATAATGGTTTCAGCCAATACCAGATAATCCAGAAATGGCAGTTTCAAGATTCCCTGAGCCATCTTGAGCGAAGTAGCTGTGATAATGGTCGGGAAGGTGAGGGCTGAGAAGGCTGGTTGAAAGCCTTGTTTTAAAATATTGGGCAGACGAGTCAAAACAAAGAAAAAGAAGGATTGGGAAGCCAAGATCATGACAATCAAGAGCCAAGTCGGTAGACTGGCTCCTCCAACTCGAACCAGGGAAGCCAAGAGTAGGGAGAAAGGAGCACAGTAGATTCCTTCTTGTCCAAGCATGGCTAGTGGGAGTGGATGTTTCTTTAAATCGCTATAAATAAGCGGATAGAGATAGAAGGTTAGGAGAAAACCAAAACTCAAGGTCGCATAGGCAATTTCGATGATGCCTACAAGAGGATAGGTTAAGGCAGCCACTGCTATCCCCACATAGAGAACAGTCCAACTTGGAGTCGCATTGACTCTCTTACCTGGACAAGCAAACTTGATGGTAAAACCAGCAATCAAGGCCAAATCCAAGAGAAATGAACACCACCAGAGTCCTTGCGCAACCAAAGGAAGATGAGGGAAGACGCGAAAGACATAAGTCGATAAAATCATCCCAGCCATGGGAAAAGTGGCCATCCCTGACAAAAGAGGAGGCTTGGTCAATTCTCGCTTGGTTTCCTTCCAATTAAACAGATGCAAAATCAGAAAGTAAATCCACAAAACCAAACCTGTCAGACTCAACAGATGGGACAGAACTGGCAACGTATCTAAAATAAGATTTCCAGCTCCTGCCAAACCTAGCAAACAACCAGAAAATACCAAGGGGAGTTTTTTCATCCTAACCTCCAATAATCATGTTAGTTTCAGTATAGCATAAAAGCGCTTAAATGAGGTGCTAAAAAAACGAAGTCCGATTATTTCAGACTTCATTTTACTCAGATATGAATTAGGCATAAGGTTGCAATTCTGGGTTAATTGGTGTATTGGCTAGGTTGTTGGCATAGTTACAGAGGCTTGCTAGGCTGACACCAAGAACCACATCCAAGGCATTTTGTTGGGTGTAGCCAGCTTCTAAAAATTCACCCAAGGCTTCATCTCCTACACGACCCTTGGTATTGATAACTGCCAAAGTAAACTTAGCCAGAGTGTCTAATTTAGGATCTGTTTCGATTGGAGTACGATTGCGAAGGGCTTGCAGAAGGTCATCATTCATCTGGATTTGTTTGATGGAAAAAGCTGTGTGACCTGCCACGCAGAAAGCACAACCATTAGTTACAGCTGCCGTGATTTGCACCACTTCACGCTCAACAGGTGTCAGGCTGTTGCGACGGTTGATAGCTCCGACAGTACGGTAAGCCTCTAGAGCAGTCGGTGCATTGGCCAAGAGACCGATTAGGTTGGGAATATAGCCATTGTTATCTTTTTCTACTGTTTCAAGAACTTCTTTCACTTCTGCTGGTGCTGATTCGACTGTATGAATTGTAAATGTTGTCATCATAAAACCTCTTTTCATGTTGTTGAAATCTAGTCTATCACAGATTCTATACCTTGTATAATATATATTTTAAATTGCATCGATAGAAATTTTTTTATGAAAGCAAAAAATCACACGAGCTGTGTGATTTCATTATTTGTCAAAATACTTTTTAGTTTCAGCAATAACGACCGGCGACAAGACTAAGAGGGCAATCAAGTTTGGCAGAGCCATCAAGGCATTGACAATATCTGCGATAATCCAAACCATATCCAACTCGATAAATCCTCCCAACAAGACCATGAGTACAAAGACCACACGGTAGAGCCAGATAAAGCGAACCCCAAAGAGGAACTCAAAACAACGTTCTCCGTAATAGTTCCAACCTAGAATCGTTGTAAAGGCAAAGAGCACAAGGAAGATGGTCAAAAGGGCAGGTCCAAAGTTTGAAAAGACTGTTGAGAAGGCTGACTGAGTCAAGGCAACCCCATTTAAGTCGCCACTCCAAACACCAGTTACCAAGATGGTTAAACCAGTCAAGGTACAGATAATGAGTGTATCAATAAAGGTTCCTGTCATGGAAATCAATCCTTGCTCCACTGGTTCATTTGTCTTAGCCGCAGCCGCTGCAATGGGAGCAGAACCCAGACCAGATTCGTTTGAGAACACGCCACGCGCTACACCATTTTGAATAGCCATCCGAATGCTAGCACCGGCAAATCCACCTACCGCAGCAACAGGACTAAATGCTGATGTCAAGATTAAAGCGATTGTGGCAGGGATTTTCCCAATATTAAAGAAAATAACTGTAAGAGTTCCCAAAATATAGATGATGGCCATAAAAGGAACAACAGTAGTTGAAACCTTTGAAATGGACTTGAGACCACCAAAGACTGCAATTGCTACAAATACAGACAACACAAGAGCTGTGATGGCTGGCGAAATAGTTGTTGTATTTTGGATAGATTCTGTAATCGAGTTGACTTGAGTGAAGGTTCCTATTCCCAACAAAGCTACTAGAACACCTGCTAGGGCAAAGAAGATGGCAAGTGGTCGCCACTTTTCTCCCATCCCTAGAAGGATATAGTGCATCGGACCTCCTGCAACAGCACCGTTATCGTCTTTAGTCCTGTATTTAATAGCTAATAAACCTTCCGCATACTTGGTTGCCATTCCAAAGAAAGCCGCCAGCCACATCCAAAAGAGGGCTCCTGGTCCACCGACCTTGATAGCTGTCGCCACCCCGATAATGTTTCCCGTACCAACTGTCGCTGCTAGGGCTGTACACAAGGCCGCAAAGCTGGATACATCCCCGTGCCCCTTATCCTTGATAAAAATAAGCTGAAAGGCTTTGGGCAGACGCAAAACCTGCAAGAGTCCTAAACGGGCAGTTAGGTAAATCCCTGTTCCGACCAAGAGAATCAAAAGGGGTGGGCCCCAAGCAAAAGCATCAATTGATTTAAGCAATTCTAACATTTCCTTCTCCTATCTTTTCAACCCCAAAAGAAAGAGCACATGCAAGATACATGTACTCTGGAATGCTTAGATAAATGCTAAAAAGCGGTCTATCCTAGCTCTGTCCTTTTACCTGAGAGTTTGAGCAGTTGCCTGCCTTGCCCCTTCGGTGCCTTTACGGTCTCTCCAGAGTTCCGTCCATTTACAGTCATGGAAAATCAAACGATTCGCCACTTCTATTAAACTTCATTCGGTGTTGGTATTTAATTGATTCTTATTTTACAAAAAATGTTGTCTTTTGTCAATGGATTTTGGGAAAATCTTATTTGACTCTGTAGAAAAAGATTGAGCATTCCCATGTGCGTGAGGTGCTATTAATTATTAAATCAATCTGTGTCACTCTTATTCCACACGATATAAGAATTGTCTTGGATCACCATGTAGCGGAAATGCAGCATGGAAGATGATTCGATCTTTACTAATATCCGAAGCATCCGTGACCAACTCACCCCTAGATGTCCCATCCGGTATTCTAACACCTGCTGGTACGAACTGAATAAAGATTCCAAAGTCTGGTGCTGAATAACGAGCTCGTAAAAAACCATTTACAAATTCTGATTCTGTAAGGTCAACTTTAAATCCCTCTGGTTCTATCAAGCCATCTTTACTAAAGACCAAGTCTTCTCCTCCATGACCATTACTCCATCTTCCCTCAATACTAGAAAAATCTCCATTTTTGATGGCGTTTATATCCATTTTCCCTGAAGCTGTTTTGCTAGTTGAAGATGCTGTTGCAGCAAATTTTTCTGTTACAGATTTCCAAGTCAGACTAGATAGATTCATTCGAGCACCTGGACTGACTTCATCCTCTGTCTTAGCTTCTTTAACCTTCTCTAGCTTGTCCCCACTACTATTCAACTTCCAAATGGTATGAATGGTTTGTGGATCTCCTGCGAACGGGTTCCACTGGGTATAAAGCTTCCCATCTTCTAGGAGATAGGCCTTAAAGCGTGTTCCAAGCATCTGCATTTTATTTTCAGCATTGGTGAGGCGAATGACTTTCTGATCTTTGAGTGTAAAAATATCTAAAATCTCACTACCATTTTTCGAAGAGACAATCAATTCATCAATACCATTTTTATCCATATCAACCATTGCATAGGTAAAGGCTTGACTGCGTTCTGCCATTCCTGCATAGATATTAGCAGTTGGATTGATGTTATCCTTAACCTCTGACTTATGGTCTAAAATAAATTCATAATCCTTCAAAATGCTATTATAAGGACTGTAATCTACACTTGGTTTCCCCTTATCTGCACTGCTTCCTCCTGGAAGTTTATCTGAAACTGACTTCCAGCTTAAGGTCTCTAGAGAAATGGGCGAACCGACCCCAAGATCTGCTAGTTCTTGAGCTTCCTTATCCTTTACCAAAGACTGGCCATCTTCACTAAATTGGTAGTGAGCATAGATGTGACTCGTTGCTGTACCAGCTCCACGATAGAGCAGAGAATTGTCTGGAAGGATACCGACCGTCATTCTCTCACCAATCTGGTCTAAACGATTTTCTTGATTGGTCAAACGAATCACCTTTTCGTCTTTCAGCGTACGAATATCAAGTAAACTCTTTTCGCCACTCTTCATTTCAAGAGCAAGTAAAAGTTCATCGACTCCATCATTATTCAAATCCGTCTTGTGGTAAACCACATCTGTATAAAAGCCTTGAGAAGACTTCACTTGACTAGCCAGAGGATTGACATCCATACCTGTCGGCAAGGTGCCTTTCGCTACTTTTTCATAGTCATCCAAAACTTTATTATAGGAACTGTAGTCTATCTCTGGAGTCGCTACAGATGTTTCTGATGTTGAATCAGATGGTGTTTCTGCGCTTTTGTTCCAAGGTAAATACTGACAGCCTCCTAGAACTAGTGTCAGTGAAAGTGTTGTGGTTAATAGTAACTTTTTCATATTTCTCCCTTATCTAAGAGAAAGGAACCAGCCTATGCCAATTCCTTTCGCTATTTTTAGTGTATCAAAATGTTGCCTATAAACAAATTATTTTCCGTTTCTATTTATTTGTTATAAGCCATTTCTCACAAGCTATCATTCTAGCGAACCCACTTACCTGAACCATCTACTGTGTAGCCATCTGGGGTATGTTCGTTAACCGCCATCTTACCATTGACTTGAGATAGTAGTCACCTACCCATGTGTTACGGGCGTAACTTCCTTCTGATGTTAGGTAATAGTAAGATTGGTAGCTACTATCATAGATCCACTCACTCTTAGCCATTTTACCATCTGATTTGAGGTAATAACTTCCAGACCAAGTATTACGCGCATAGCTACCCTCTGCTGTCAAGTAATAGTAAGAGCTGTAGTTATTGTCATAAATCCACTCGCTCTTAGCCATGTAACCACCTGATTTAAGATAGTAGTTGCCTGACCAAGCATTCTGAACAAAGTTACCTGAAGCATTTAGGTAGAAGTATGAATTGTACTGAACATCAAAAATCCATTGATTCACTACTTTCACACCAGCTTTGTAGTAAGAAGAACCTGACCAGCCAGTCTGACCTGAGGTTGAGTTAGTAGCTTGTTTTGGAGCTTCAGTTGGTTTTGGTTTTTCTGTTTCTTTAGGAGTTGAAGAGTCTAGAGGATTGACATATTTTTGATCTTTAACAGTGAATGTTGCTGATCTACCACTAAACTTATGCAAGGTCTCTCCTTCTTTACTTTCTCCATGAAATTGTAAGTAATATTCACCATCTGGAACATTTGCAAAATTAGTCCAATCTTGCTTTGTAATCGGAACAGATGATTTATCAAATCCTTGATTGAAAGTATCTTTTCTAGGAATTTGCCCTGTCTTTGCATTTACAATATCTGCATATATATATACAGAATATTTTACAGGTACATTTTCAACAGTCATATCCACATAGATACTTTTATTTTCTGAACCTGGTGTAATTTTATAGTCCACCTTATGATTTTCAATTTTGGTAATTTCCGCATGCACTGTCTGCGCTGAAAAAGGTAGAACTCCTGCTGTATCAATTGTTGACAATACTCCGACTGTTGAAAGTGCCAAAGCACATACTAATAATTTCTTTTTGTTCATGTTATTCATTTCCTTTATTTTATTTTTAATATTTATTTGTTTAAAAACTATCACTCATCTATCCGACAAAACGATGGTTCTTCACACGAAAGACAACAGATTGTCCATCGTATACCTTGCCATCTTGTCCTTTTCCTTTGATAACAAAGCGATAACTGCCATCTGGAGTGGCACTAAAGAAGTGACGAGTTTGAAAGGCACGTAGACTTGGATTATAGGTCACAGTAAACTGAGTTTGTGTAGAAACTGAACCTGTATTTGCATCAACTAAGGCAAAATCATAGTCTACTTTATAAGATGAAGATGGAGTGCTAGGTAGAGCGATATCGATATAAGTCATAGCATCATTGACATGATAAAGGCTTATTCCTAATGATGTTGCTTGTGAACTGCTTGCTGTATGAGTTCCCTCAGAACTAATCCACTTGCCTGAGCCATCAACTTGATAACCATCTGGTGTACGCTCATTCACTGCCATCTTTCCATTTGACTTGAGATAATAATCACCTACCCAAGTATTACGAGCATAACTGCCTTCTGAAGTTAAGTAATAGTAAGAACTGTAGTTACTGTCATAAATCCACTCACCTTTAGCCATCTTACCGTTTGACTTGAGGTAGTAATCACCCACCCAAGTGTTACGAGCATAGCTACCTTCTGTTGTCAAATAATAGTAGGATTTGTAGTTGTTATCATAAATCCACTCACCTTTAGCCATCTTACCATTTGACTTGAGATAATAGTTGCCCACCCAAGTGTTGCGGGCATAGTAGCCATCTGAGGTTAAGTAATAATAAGCTCCATCGTTCTTATCATAGATCCACTCGCTTTTAGCCATGTATCCACCTGACTTAAGATAGTAAGCACCCTCCCATGCATTTTGAACATAATTACCTAAAGCATCCAGGTAGAAATAGGAATTATAGTTCTTATCGAAAATCCACTTACTAGTAACTTTAGTACCATTTTGGTAGTAGGACGAACCTGACCAGCCATCTTTTTGACTTGTTGTCGATTGGTTAGAAGTCTTTGGAGTTGAAGTAGCTGTTGTCTTACCAGTCAGGTTCTTAACAGCCTCTTTAAACTCTTCTACAGTCCCCTTCCACTCTATGTAATTGGCACCAGACTTATTCTCATTAGCTATATAATTACGAGCAGATTCTTCGAAATAAGATAATTCTGGAGTGGTTTTTGTAGCCCAAATAATGGGACGATTAGCAGTACCTCTCCAATTTTTAAATACTTCTGAACCCTTCGGAACAAGAATATAGTATTTTGCAGATGGATTAATAGTCTGGGTGTCAGCCTGCACCGTTTGTACTGAAAAAGGTAGAACTCCTGCTGTGTCTACAAGAGTGACCAGACCAAATGTTGCAGCCGCTAGGCTGGTTACTAAAACTGTTTTTGACTTCATTATCAAAAACCTCCTTTAAATTTTTATTATTTACACTTACAGTAAGGGATGGACTCTGCTATATTTATGAAAAGAGTATCTATGTTTACCTTTACTTGATTTTTAAACTAACTTTTTATGAAAGGGAACTATACTTACCACTAAAAAATTATTCTTTTAATTTTCATTGTAGCCAAAATCACGAGTCCTTAAAATTTCTTTCCACCAGTTTTCCCTCTCTATTACTTCAGCTTTAAGAGTTTTATTAGAAAAAATTTCTAAAATTGTATATATAAAATTCTTTTCAAAATATTCCCCACCTTTTTCTTCATACAAAGCTCTCAAACCTTTATTACCACCGTGATAGCTATCAACATAATTTGCCCAACGCCCCCATAACTTTTGCTCTCCATACGCAGCCCCAACATATTTTTTACCTGTTTCCTTATCAACTTGTAAATAAACTGCATTTAGATTTCCCAAAGCCGTTCTCCAAGATGGATTTCCGTTAGAAATAATCCCTTTTAATTCTGGATAAGTCAAACATACATTTTCATATCCATTAAAGTTTTTAGTATCAATTTTTCTTTCTAATATTGAGTTTAGAGTAAACCATTCTAATGAATCTTCTAATCTAAATCTAAAATGTTGTGATTTGGTAGGTCTTACCATTTTCATAATTAAACGCCCATTCAATCCTACTTCATCAAATTCAGAGACAGGAATTAAATTATAAAAGGTAGTCGTAACGCCATCTTTTTCAACTTCATACGTACTCGGTTGTGTAAAAACTCCCACAAACAACCATAATTTATTTTTTAAATCATAAGGAATAAAAATGAATAGTATACTGCCTATCCATAACATAATTGAAACCTGGTGTTTTTCTTTTTCTGTTGCTGTCATGAAGAAAACCAATCTCTTGTAATAAACGATCATGATTAAAGCAAATAAT